>NZ_LZGV01000113.1:0-2216 GCF_001690265.1 Gilliamella sp. HK2 | reverse complement strand
GCATTATCAGCAACAACCTCTAATGTGATACAAGGCAGTGCTCCTTATTTAAGCTTGGATAATGGTGTAACGAAAATAATGAGTGAAGAAGGCTTGCTCAGCATTAAATTACCTGATGGTAGCCTGTATATTGCTCCAGGTGAAAATAGCGAATTATATCCTAATGCCAAAGTTGATAATTCAAGCTACACAAATCCTATAGCATTACCTAGCGAAGTAAAAACATTTGCTGATATTCAAACATTTGTACCATTAACAGATAATACACATTACCCAAGTATTGAGCTAAGTAACTTAATCGGCGAGCCACATAATTATTGGGGCGATGCTGATGGAGATGGTAATGCCAGTGCGACAGGCAAGCTAAAAGTCAAATGGTTAGACGCTGATGATAAAGATATTACTGCCGAAATTAAAGCTAACCCTAATAGATTATTAAACGGCTGTGATGTACCTTACCAACTCACTATGACGGCAACTAATGGTACATTATCAACAGAGTATGGTTTGCCACAAACCAGTACTTTTAATGAGATTAGTCATACTTATTATTTGGGCAATAAGGCAGATATACCGACAAGCTGTTATGCATTGCCTAACACTCGATATGATAGCCAACGCGCGGCATCAGATGGCCCTGATTGGGTAGTAAATGCAGGGTTTAAAATTCATTCTGCTGATAAATTAACCGAGAACTTTCCAACGACAGGGACAAATGGTATACATTTCTTTTTATTATTAACGGGTATAACACCAGAGCAAGTTGTTGCCGCAAATGGTACTACTGTTCATGCAGAGAGTGGTCATGGCGTAACTTTATCGCTTTCTGCAGCCGAAGTGAATTGGAATTACTCATATACTTGGGAAGATCAAGAGCGTTGGGATGCGAGGCCGATAAATTCGAAAACTGGCGTTAAGATAAAGTTAAATGGACCAACTCGTGATTCAAGAGATAAGCGTTTTTCGCCATCAGTATTTAAAATTTACGCTGATAGCAATCATACCCATTTACTTTATAGCTTTAAGATAGAGCGTTGGTATATAAATAATCCTCCCTCCTCCGATGAATATGGACAGCCAGTCTATGAAAATATGACATTTGAAAAAGCTACAATGTTTTGCCAAGAGCTAGCTAGTGGCTATCGTATCACTAGAGCTAATGATCTCACAAATGCCAATTTTGAGGGATGGGATGGTGGTGTAATGGGGACGGAAAGTTACGGTTATCAACGACGTGTGAGTTTTAAGCGTGGAGGTCGTTGGATAGGCGGTTTATTTAGTGAATGGGGGAGAATGGCTAGTGTTTTTAAAGGGCAGGGTAATTATGATGATGAGGAGGATTGGGGTAGTGAGGAATCGGCTCTACAGAACAGTGACTATGCGATTACTTGGGGAGATGATCTCTATTGGACAAATTCTCTATTAAATAATAACTATCTTTTGGTTAGCCCAATAGACGGAAGCCTAACTGATGGAAGATGGGGGGAAAATACTGTGCTAGCTGCATGCGTATCTCCTTAAGCTTATACAAAAAGCGATTAACCTACTTAAAGTGCAGATAAATGGAAAATAAATAACATAAAATTGTAACTAAAAAAGTTGGTTAAATAAGGCTTATTTTTGTTTATAATTGATAATATTTATAAAAATGGAATTAATAACCAATAAGTTATAACAGGTAATGGTGGAATGAATAGTCATACTAATTTGTCTTTTGTACAAAAAATTAATTTTATAAAAAACGTAAAAATAGATTATCAAAGTACATTGTCGGCGTTGTCCAAATGGAATATTAATCGTTATACGTTATCAATATCAGGTGCTTTATTGGGCTTAATGGTATCAACCAATGCTACAGCATTATCAGCAACAACCTCTAATGTGATACAAGGCAGTGCTCCTTATTTAAGCTTGGATAATGGTGTAACGAAAATAATGAGTGAAGAAGGCTTGCTCAGCATTAAATTACCTGATGGTAGCCTGTATATTGCTCCAGGTGAAAATAGCGAATTATATCCTAATGCCAAAGTTGATAATTCAAGCTACACAAATCCTATAGCATTACCTAGCGAAGTAAAAACATTTGCTGATATTCAAACATTTGTACCATTAACAGATAATACACATTACCCAAGTATTGAGCTAAGTAACTTAATCGGCGAGCCACATAATTATTGGGGCGATGCTGATGGAGATGGTAATGCCAGTGCGACAGG
>NZ_LZGV01000112.1:0-9871 GCF_001690265.1 Gilliamella sp. HK2 | reverse complement strand
TGTCTGTGGCTAATTCGATTTCATTATTGTCTTCCTTCTTTATTAAGATATTCTATTAATCCCTCTTTCGTTGAAAATTCGCAGCGTTTTTCTGTTTTAAAATTATCTATACAACTGATTTTTGATATAAAAGCATCATCTCCTATAAAATATAATGCTCTTAATATACCATCATCTTTTACAGATAAAGGTAATTCTATAAAACGATACCATATCGTTAGCCCTGTACCTTCTTTCAATAAAATGTAGATATATTTATCACCGGATTTTTTTCTAGTAAATTCGAAGGCACTTACTACTTCACTATTTCCATATTGATATGTATAAACTTCTACTACTTTATATAATTCTCTATTATTATTAGTTAAAAAATAAACCTCTAAATTACGTCTTCCATCATCAAAAGTATTGCTAAGAAATAGAGCAGTACCTTTCTTACCTTTATATTCAACATCAATTGGTGGATGAGCGATGTTATTATATTTGGGAAATCGATATTCTTCTGGAATATTATCTAAATCCTCATAGGAATCGGAATTGGCATAGGCATTTTGCCCTGTAAAAATTGAGCTTAAGAATATAAACAACATTGTTTTGAACTTCATTGTTACTCCTCATTCAAAAGAAATAGAATCAAAAACTTTTTCTTTTTTTATTTTTTCAAAGTTTCCCCGACGGTTTTTATAAGTTTTCGTTTTTTTATTAATGACTTCTGTAATTTTATCAACATGTTCTCCTTTATCTCCGTTATCTGCCTTTTCGTGTAAGTCATATTTCAACCAGAAATATACTGCAGATAACAATAAATAATCCTTGGAAAGAAGCAAATCGGGATTTGCAACAAAATCGACCTTAGTTTTATACGTTTTTTCATACCAATCGGTTAATCCTTGATAATTTTCTTTACCCGTTAACTGAAACATACCTCGTCCTCTGAATTTCCAACCATCACCACTTACTAATGTCCTTGATAATCTTTTTCTTTTACTTGACCATTTGGATAATAATCAATAAGAAATGAATAACAAAAAGGAGTATTTGAATTACTTGATATTATTTATGATATGGCGTAAGGATCAAAATTTTCCTTAACAGAGTTGGCAAAAGAATGACAAACAATAAATAAAGAAATGGGTAGTAAAATAATTATTTTTTTCATTATGCAACCTTTTAATAAAATTTTTCAAGAATCCTTCATATAATTTTTGAGCAATTTGGATAGGCTACACTAATTAGTACCAATCACCTATTAAATATAAAATGAATCTATAACATTATCTTTTGATACTAAAAAGTGTAGATATACGAAAAACAACTTAAAATTTATCTAAATATGCACATCCCTCAAGTATTTCACCTTTATAGTCAATAAAAATTTCATATATTGACGTTAGTTCAGCAAGATTTTCCTCACAAATATTTCCTTTAGGAAGGCCACGAATTAAACCGTATACAGCATCTTCGGAATGAAAAACAGCCACAAAATTATTTGTTAAAGAGGAATTTTTTATATCTATAGTAATATTTAAATTTTCTTCTTTTTCAATGAAAAGTTGCAATTTATTCTTACTGATTTTAGCGTTCCAAAATGGTTCATAACCACTCGCATAAAAACCTATAGAATTTTTGTTGATTTTGTCCCAAAAAATAGGTGGAGATAACATATCTATTTGTTGCATTTCCTGTAATTCTGACAGATTTATCCAATTTACCTCTCCATTTTTAAGATTTAAGAAACTTTTTTTATCATTTTCGGTATTAATAGTTCCTAAAGATAAATATTCTTGATTAAAAGAATTTGTGTATACCTCTTGAGCTAATAATAAATTAGGTAATATTAAAAATAATAGAATTACTTGCCTCATATAATAATCTCATTTTTTGTGGGGTTTCCTGATAAAATAGGTGGCCAAGAATATTTATCGTTGCCAAAAGGAATTTTTGATTTGCTATATCCCCAATACCATTCATGTTCAAAATGGGGGATATCATCTATAGGCACATTTTTACTCCTCAAAGTAGAATAAAATTTATTATAATCAAAATCTGTAGGATCACCGTGACCATTTGGAATGCCTCTATCAACTTCAATATGAGGAACTATAATTGGCCAACACCCTTCAATATTAGCGGCTTCAATATATAAATCCGCAAGAGCTTGATATTGGCTATCTGTAGGAGTATCAGGGCTTTTATAATTAATTTCAACATGGAACATTCTTCCTTTTAAATTATATCTAGACTCAGCTTTTGTTGCCCACACATTCTTTTCAGTGAAAGGCCATATCTCAATGATATCACCGTTTTTCATAATATATTTATGGGCTTTACTCCTTATTTTTTTATTTTGATTATTAACATTATTTTTTGCTTTAATAGCCTCCTCAGTCATATTTCCATCAGTACAATGTAAAACAAAAATAGCCATGATACTCCGTTAATTTATCCAAATAACGAGTAACTCTACCTACTGGTAAACTTACGGCAATATCAATGTCTAACACCTCACGGTTAAAATCATCTATCGTATCGAAGACTCTAAAACGGTGCTGAATTTCCAGTCACTGCCAAGCTCTTGACAAAATAGCTCCAATATTATTCATACAGTGGATTTTTTGTTGATTTATTTTTAGTTTTTTAGGTGCTTATTAGGATTTAAGGTTATTGTAACTATATTTAAATCAACACTACTTCTTTTTCTTCACCTTTATGGTAGAAGCTAAATGACAAGCATCATTAAAATTATTTTTACAGGCACGTTTAAACCAATATAGTGCTTGGTTGTAATTTGAACTTTCTTTTTCAATTAAACCTAAATTAAGTTGGGCGTAAGGGTCATTGGCTTCAGCGGCTTTTTTATACCAATAAATCGCTTTTTCATAACGTGCGTTATCATTGGCTTCAATTAAATATAAATTACCTAATTCAACTTGAGCTGGTGTATAACCTTGCTCGGCCGCTTTTATTAACCAATGTCTGGCCTCAATTTTATCGTATTTATCGTAATCAACCGAAAACCCAAACTGGTATTCTACCCATAAATAGTATTGAGCTTGTACATGATTTTGCTCCGCTGCTTTTTTTAACCAGTCAATAACTTCGCCATATTTTTTCAGCCTTCTATAAACCATAGCTAAAGCAAATTGCGCTTTTGCATATCCTTGGTCTGCTGATTGTTTATACCAATAAACAACCTCGTCATCATATTTTTCTTTATCAATACTCTGAGCAAACAATAGATTCGCTAAAGAATATTGAGCAACCTTATCACCACTTTTAGCTTGTTTAATTAAATCATCTTTGTTGCTATCTGCCATTACACTATTTACATTGCATAGCATAAAAAATAGCATTATTACTAATGCTAGCTTTTTATTTAGGTATTTCATTAAGTTCTTCCTGTTCTGTTTCATATAAATCATCATAATTAAATATTTTTTTAGTTAAAACCTTACCATTTTTGTAGGTTGTAACAATTTTATAATCTTTACCATACTCATCAGGATGATAATAGGTAGAACGAACAAGCTTTCCTGAAAAATCATATTCATACCAGTTTGCCACTCCAATACCAGTTCCATTATAATGTCCTTGGCAACCTTTTTCTTTTACTTGACCATTTGGATAATAGTCAACTAATAAGAAATAACAAAAAGGAGATTCTTGAGTTATTGAGGTTATAGCATAAATCCTCAAGCTTTCCTCTAGAGGAACAGCAAAAGCGTGGCCAACAATAAACAGAGATAAGAACGGTAAAATAAATCTTTTTTTCATTATGCACCTTTTTAATAATGTTTTTTTATGTTTTTTAGTAATCCTTCATATAATTTTTGTTTGAGCTCCTTAATACCTGAAGGATTTCAAGTTGTTCTTGGTTCAGCTTTTGCTGTGGGTTACTTTTAGAATCTTCTGGGAACCTTTCAATTTTTCTTCTTAACGCTTCAAAATCTTTTTTTTCTGACTGTTGTTTGCTTGTTTCTAACGTGTTGATATAAGCATCAAGTTTTGTTTCGTCGCCTTCCGTTAAATAATCCAATACATTGCTGACATTTTCTGTCATTTCACTATTTAACGCTTCCCATTGTTGCAGCAACACACCGTCTTCACGCCTTTGCCTCTTCGCTCTTGGTTGGTAACCAAATCAACTTTATATGTATGGCCAGCTCTTAAAAGCATCCGAGCTGATCCATTTAATTATTTCACCGTGTTTTTTACTATTATAACTCACCTTAAACCAGACATTAGAGCTGGACTCTTTATTCCAAGACACATCCAAAATGTTGACCAAATCGTTCTGCACTAAATACATATCAGTGAATCGACCATTTGGGGAATCATAAAGTTCAGCTTTTTCTTGCTGAATATAAGATTTGATACTAGGTTTTATGGTCGATTTATTTAATAGTGCTAATAAAGCCTTTTTACCATAAAAAGTAATGCTCCCTTTTGAATCAATGATATCTAATCCAATAAAACCTTTAGAACGTGCTTTTGCCATACGTTGATAAATTTGTGACGTTTTAAAATGGTATTCTTTTTTCTTATTCGCCATAATAACGGTATAATTATCATTAAGATAATTGTCATATGAAGCATAACGTCGATAAAAATTGATATCATCTATTTTACCGATAAACACATCAAATTCTTTATCAACTAAAAATGTATTCGTTTTGGGAAAATAGATATCATAGAACACGCCATATAAGTGAAAATCAGGAAATGAATATTCAATTTCATCTTCACCAAATCCATCTTTGATAATATGTTTATCGCCACAATAGGAGTATTTGGCTTCCCGACCATTTTGAAAAAATTTGCTAATATACGAGCAATTAATTATTAAATCATTATTTTTGATCGTAATAGGGAAATTTACTTCAGTTGGCACCGAGGACGACATAGAATAATAAAGAGTGGGCTTATTATTCCATGCATCAAATCGAATATACTTCATTCCCCATATTCCTGTTACCTTTTTAAATAATTTATTAAATTTGTTGGCATGTACTTCTAATATGCCTTTTTTTGAAAAACCATGTCCCTTTTCAGCGCTTTCATCATCACAAAGGTAATCTATGAACTGATAAGATTTAGCATTAATACGCAACCGAGCCTCGTATACAGATGTTTTATTTAAACAGGGCTCTTTAGCATCACAAATAGCACTGGTTGTCACCATGGCTATTAATAGTATTATTTTCTTCATATTAAAAATCCTCTGTTAAATTTGATGTCTGCCTAAGAATTGATTCAAAACGCTCAGCAAAAGCGGCTATTTCACTAGCATAGAGAGCTAGAATTGTATTGCTTGTCTAATATTGTTAATGTTTCTTTTATTGTTGGCGTGTATTGTTCAAGTGATGCATTATCCTTATTTCTGCTTAAGGTTTTTTTAGCACTCAGATAAATGTCTTTCAGGCTGGCATTTTCTTTAACTTGCTTAAAATCAAACCAATCCCAGCAACTCACTTTTTTCACACCTTCGCTTTCGGTTGATAGCCAACCAGGCGAGATAGTGTTATTTTTATCGTCAAGGGCTTTTTCTATGTATACCCATAAGGTATCTTGCTCATCCACCGCTCGATTGGCTCTTGCTTTAAAATGATTATCATTCATATTAAGTAAGAGCGGTGTGTCAATAATCAGTTTGCTACTAGTTAACTGGCTGTCTTGTAATGGGTGTTCACTCCATGCCTCGGTGTCTGTGGCTAATTCGATTTCATTATTGTTTTCTTTCTTTATTAAGATATTTTATTAATCCCTCTTTCGTTGAAAATTCGCAGCGTTTTTTTGTTTTAAAATTATCTATACATCCAATTTTTGCTACAAGAGCATCATCTCCTATAAAATATAATGCTCTTAACACACCATCATTATCAATTAATACTGGTAATTCAAAATAACGATAGTGTATGCTCGATTTAAAAACTTCTTTTGTTAGAATTAGGATTGATTTGCTTTTGGTTTTATTCTCTATATATTCATATTCAAAGATACTTAATAATTCATCATATTGATATGGGTAAATTTCAAATGCCTTATATAATTCTTTGTTATTATTAGTTAAAAAATAAACCTCTAAATTACGTCTTCCATCATCAAAAGTATTGCTAAGAAATAGAGCAGTACCTTTCTTACCTTTATATTCAACATCAATTGGTGGATGAGCGATGTTATCATATTTAGGAAATCTAAATTCTTCTGGAATAGTATCTAAATCCTCATCGGAATTGGCATAGGCATTTTGCCCTGTAAAAATTGAGCTTAATAATATAAACAACATTGTTTTGAACTTCATTGTAACTCCTCATTGTCTTCCTTCTTTATTAAGATATTCTATTAATCCCTCTTTCGTTGAAAATTCGCAGCGTTCTTCTGTTTCAAGATCACTCATACACCTGATTTTTGATATAAAAGCATCATCTCCTATAAAATATAATGCTCTTAATATACCATCATCTTTTACAGATAAAGGTAATTCTATAAAACTATACCATATCGTTGGCCCTGTACCGTCTTTCAATAAAATGTAGATATATTTATCACCGGATTTTTTTCTAGTAAATTCGAAGGCACTTACTACTTCACTATGTCCATATTGATATGTATAAACTTCTACTACTTTATATAATTCTCTATTATTATTAGTTAAAAAATAAACCTCTAAATTACGTCTTCCATCATCAAAAGTATTGCTAAGAAATAGAGCAGTACCTTTCTTACCTTTATATTCAACATCAATTGGTGGATGAGCGATGTTATCATATTTAGGAAATCGATATTCTTCTGGAATAGAATCTAAATCCAAATAGGAATCGGCATAGGCATTTTGCCCTGTAAAAATTGAGCTTAATAATATAAACAACATTGTTTTGAACTTCATGGTTACTCCTCATTCAAAAGAAATAGAATCAAAAACTTTTTCTTTTTTTATTTTTTCAAAGTTTTCCCGACGGTTTTTATAAGTTTTCGTTTTTTTATTAATGACTTCTGTAATTTTATCAACATGTTCTCCTTTATCTCCGTTATCTGCCTTTTCGTGTAAGTCATATTTCAACCAGAAATATACTGCAGATAACAATAAATAATCCTTGGAAAGAACCAAATCGGGATTTGCAACAAAATCGACCTTAGTTTTATACGTTTTTTCATACCAATCGGTTAATCCTTGATAATTTTCTTTACCCGTTAACTGAAACATACCTCGTCCTCTGAATTTCCAACCATCACCACTATCAATATCACCATTCCCCATTCTATTTCCATATGCTCGATTTGCTATGGCTTCTTGATCTGCAGCATGCGGATTCTTCTCTGGTTTATCTACTCGACCATATAATTTTGCTTCACTAGGATTATCACTAAAATACGTAAAAACACTTAACGCACTGTAACTATAATTTAAGTTTTCAGCGGATGAAGTGCATCCAGTCCCGACTTCTTGCAAACTTTGAGCAAAAAAATGGGTCAATCTTAATTCAGTATCAAGACAAAATAATTTATAGTTTTTGTTGATATCACGAGCTATATTATTTAATGTTTCATTATCTGCTTGCGTAAAAATACGTTTTAACATATCAGCTGTTATACAAAATTTCGGTTTGAAATTAAATAATGCTACCGGATGAATAAACCACGCTTTACCATCAGCATTCAGGGTGGCAGGTGCGATGACATCGGCTTGTGCTGTTCCGCTATTTTCAGGGGGCGTGTCGTTTGCTTGATTTAGCTTCGCTAAGCTTTTAGCAACATCATCCCACCATAACATTTTCTTGATTTTCTCTTTGGTTTTGTCCCAAGCCATGACTTTGTCTTCTAACTTTTGTACCTTTTTATAAATTTCGATTTGTTCTGCGTTCAATTTCTGCTTTGGATTGCTTTTGTAGTCTTTTGGAAATCGATCAATTTTTCTTTTTAGCTCTTCAAAACCTTTTTTTTCTGACTGTTGTTTGCTTGTTTCTAGCGTGTTGATATAAGCATCCAGTTTTGCTTCGTCTCCTTCCGTTAAATAATCCAATACATTGCTGACATTTTCTGTCATTTCACTATTTAACGCTTCCCATTTTGGCAATTTGCCTTCTGAATCAACTTTGCCATACCATTCACTTTCATAATGGATTAACAGGCGACCCAGTGATGAGGCTAATATTGGCTTATCAATAAGCCCTTTAAAGCTGTCCGTTGTTATCATCGCATATTTTTGTGAATCAGCACTGTGTTGTTTGTCTAATAGTGTTAATGTCTCTTTTAGTGTTGGCGTGTATTGTTCAAGTGATGCATTATCCTTATTTCTGCTTAAGGTTTTTTTAGCACTCAGATAAATGTCTTTCAGGCTAGCATTTTCTTTAACTTGCTTAAAATCAAACCAATCCCAACAACTCACTTTCTTCACACCTTCGCTTTCAGTTGATAGCCAACCAGGCGACATAGTGTTATTTTTATCGTCAAGGGCTTTTTCTATGTATACCCATAAGGTATCTTGCTCATCCACAGCTCGATTTGCTCTTGCTTTAAAATGATTATCATTCATATTAAGCAATAGTTGTGTATCAATAATCAGTTCACTGTTAGTTAATTGACTGTCTTGCAATGGATACTCACTCCATGCTAGGGTATCTTTGGATAATTTAACTTCAGCATTAAATTTTACTTTTTTTGCTATCTCCTTAGTATTTTTAATCCATAATGATTTTGTGTCAGTTTCAGAGGTTTTAATTTCTATTTGTAGCCAGTTTATGTTGGTTTCTTTACTAAGCACCTTTATTTTGCTGCCTTTAAGTGGTGTGCCAACGGTGGTGTCGGCTTGACTTGGGCGCATCAGTATTTTGGTGCCTTTGGATAAGGCTAATAATGTTTTTTCTTCATCAGCTATTTTACTCGCTTCAGCTTGAGTTTGGGTTATGTAATTGGGTAAGTCTTCACAGGTAAAACACTCAACATGTAATGTAGGTTTAAAGTGGCTGTTTTGCATCCCTTTTTCAGATGGGAGAGTGTCTATATCAATATAATTTCCCTCTTTATCTTTTTCTTTATCTATCGCCTTATCTTGATTATGACCAATATGTCCGACTAAATCACCAGCTTCAATTGGAAAAGGCTCATCTAATACCACAACTTCATTATATTTTTTCCCTCTAACTACATTTTCAAGACAATCAAAATAAACATATTTTTTTTCTGTTGGTAAAGGAATCGTTGGTTTTCCATCTCGAATCACTTCAACTAATTCAACATAATTCTTTGGCGCTTTGGTACCTGCTATTTTAATTTGAGTACTTTCAGGTAGCATGGAAATAATATTTTTTTACTTTCATCCTTTATTCTT
Organism: Gilliamella sp. HK2; assembly: GCF_001690265.1. Classification (NCBI taxonomy): domain Bacteria; kingdom Pseudomonadati; phylum Pseudomonadota; class Gammaproteobacteria; order Orbales; family Orbaceae; genus Gilliamella; species Gilliamella sp. HK2. The sequence goes on along the minus strand of NZ_LZGV01000112.1, from coordinate 543 downwards.
AGCCCTTTTGTTTTCTAATTGAATTGTTTACTAAATTTGGAATATTTACAGTACAAGGCAAGCCCCAAAACAAAGTGCATAAGTTTTAAAATAAACTTCATTTCTCCAGTTAATTTTCTACCTGGTTTAGCTTGTTATCTATTTTTTCTATTTGTTGTTTTATTTGTTCCGTTAAACAACGGGTAATTTTATGGGTAAAGGTGGTAGCTTCATTATGGTAAACTGGTGGCGGTATCATTAAACAAGCTTTATTAATTTGCTTATCTATTACCTCAATAGAATCTTTTGGCTCGTTTTTTTTTGCTTGAAGTAATGCTAATTTTTTAACTAAAAGGTCATGATAATAGTTGTAAGATTCTATATTGCAAGTCGTATTATATTCATCTTGATAACAAGTTCTAAGTTTATCCGTTTCAAAATTTGAAGGCCCAGATTTATCGAGCACTTCAAATTGATCTGGATAAATAATACGATATTTATAACCATCATCAAATAAAAATTCTTTAAGCTTAAATTGCAAATTTTCTTTATCAATTTGATAAT
>NZ_LZGV01000111.1:0-3518 GCF_001690265.1 Gilliamella sp. HK2 | reverse complement strand
GATAAAACAACAAAAAAATAAAACGAAAAAACGATTTAGTATTGTTAGCATTATTTCCTCCTCTAATTTATTCTATTTTTCTTATTTATTAATAAGGGTAATTAGTTTTTCTTTATTTAAAGTTGCGGCATCAGTACAAAAATATTCATCTAATAAATATTGTTTTTCAAATGATCTAACATCCATATGAATCCAACTATATGTATGATTTCTATCTATTATTGAATTATCCTTTTTTAAACCTATTGGCTCAGTGCTAAAAAGGTTGCTATTTGCCCATTTGTTTTGCGCATTAAGGTAAGTTGCAAAGAAGTTATCACGAATATACATTAAGGGTTCAATATTAATGTAAAATCGATGTCTGATTTCCCAATTACCTTTATTAAACTGAATATCTAAAGCTTTTCCTCTGTGATTAGAAGTAGTTCCTCCTTCCTTATGCAAAGAACATCTATATCCCGATGAAATTTCTCTAAACTTATAAACATTTTGTCTACTTAAATAAAAGTTTAGCGCACAAAATCCAAATAATAATGATCTATGTAACCCTGGATATTCATATTTATTAAATTGTTCTGGTGAGGTATTTTTTCCTGAACCATTACCAAATCCACTACATTGTTTAGGAGAACACCTACATTTCAGTTGTAACCAAATCGTATTATTAATCGTATATTCTTCTTGAAATCTATCAATTGCTTGTATAACTTTTATATCCACAACGCCAGTTTCCTCAACTTGCATATAATCACGTTGAAACTGTTTTATCATCTTTTCTGTTCTTTCAGTAAATTCATCGGTTGGTACATTGCCACCAAAACCTGCAAGGCGGATATTAATTTCCCGAATAATCTCATGCTTATCCCCTTTCTGAAAAAGAATCTCGCTTTTAGGGAAATAATCTATCATCGCCACCGGATGAATAAACCACGCCTTGCCGTCTGCGGATAGATTGGACAGTTTAGGGGTATTGGCATCAGTGTTTGCGGTTGGGTTTTGAGCTTGTGCCTGTGCCACTTCTTTCCACCACAGTGACGGTTTAATGCGTTGCTCTTTTTCAAGTTGCCAGTTTGATTTGACATGCTCAAGGGCTTCGTCCACTTTTTTCATGGCAAAGTCTCGATGATAGGGCTCGATTATGCCGATTTTATCTAATATCGCTTCAATAGACTCTTTTTTTTGTTGCTTTTCTTCTTCAAACAGCTCATCTATCTCATTCCATTTACTTAATGCTTCATCGGCATACCATTCACTTTCATATTTGACCAGTAAATGCCCTATCCGCTCTGCGGCCCAACTTCGGCGTAGACCTTCCTTTAAATAGTTATCCGTAAAAGAAGGTAAGTGTGTTTTTTTTCGCTGATTGGAATAACGCAGAGTTCCCGTTAAGATTTGATGTAATTCCTGCATCGCTGGTGTGTAATCTTCTAAATCCAATTTCGCCACTTTATTTTTGCCAATCTTGTTAGATAATTCACCTATCGAGGCTTTTTCTTCTATCGTTTCAAACCCAGGCCAATGCCATGGGGAAACCAATTTGATATGCGCTTGTGCACCTGCTGTAATGTTTACCCAACCTTGTATCAGTACCCCTTGTTGATTCAATGCCTGAATATAACGCCATACCGAATCAGGGTTAGCATCATCGACCGCCATTAAACTCTCATCCCCCGATGTGTCAAGTAATATTGTGCGTGGAAAGTAGACAGTGTTGCTTTGGGTAAATTATCCAATGAGCTAATGGTGGTAATTCACTATCTAACACTCGCTTCATGTTAGATAAAGGGATTTTTTTAGGCTCGTCAAAACGTTCGGATTGGCTGACATTATGGACGATGTAACCTATAGCTTCTTCTATCTGAAATTCTATTTCTTTGTCACCCATATTTCCATTGTCAAATCGATATATAGCCTATGTTAGCTAGTAAAGAAAAGTTATCACTAATAAATAATTTTATTGTATTTATTAATAACACCATATTTAATCAAAATAATCATCGATTAATAATTCGCTAGCATTGATACAAAATTTTCTTTCTTCATTATTGCATTGGCGAGTAAATAACAATTTATTATTATCCTCGGATTTCTTTTCAAACTTACATTCAGAATTTGATAAAGTGTATTTTTTTTTATCTGTATATTGATATAAATCAGTTAAAATGACATGATTAAAGTAATCTTTAGGGCAATATTTTACTTTCTCTGCTGTCTTTTTTTCAGAATCAAAAGCAATAAAACGACCTGTTAAGTTTAGATAAACAAATTTATCTTGTTTCTTATCATAAGAGTAATAAGCGTCAATGATATTTCTTTCATTAAGGCTTTCTGTAGTTTTAGAAATGTAAAAATCATTATCTTTACCATCAAAATTAGCATCTCTATCTGTATTTATACTAGTGAAAGAAAGAAAACCAAAATCTTTCAGATTATTGATTGTTTGAAATAAACTACCATCCTTTTTCCTGTAAATATTGATCCCGACAACTTGTAAAAATTCACCTTTCTTCTTGGAAATAATAGTTTTAAAGTAATAATCTTTAGTAGATTCTCGTTGTATAATTTCTACATTATTAAATTCCACATTGTTCTCTAGTTTTAAATTATGATCAACAGCATTAACATGTGTTTTAAAATCATAGTCAAATTTTTTATTTAATTTAAATGTGCCATATAATTTTGACTCACATTCTAATGTTTTATTAAAAATAATGGTGCTATCCTCATCAAAATCAATATTTTTTATTACGATAGTATCTATGCTCGATGTGCTAAAGTTTGTTTCAGGAATGTTAAATATTATACTTTTGTCATTTTGATATTTATTAGTACTATTAAGTTGTTTGGGTTCATAAGTTTTATTATCTATATAGATAATATTAATGTCATCCTTATAAAAGGCATCAAAATAGAATTCTACTTTATACTTATCTATAGTGCCTTCATAAATACTATAATTTGCAAATACAAAATTAGAAAAAAACACCATGGTAAAAACCATTCTTTTTATACAAATCATTCCAACCTCACTTTTAGATTATTTCCCCTTTTTTCGTCTATAAAGTGCTTCTTTGGGCTTATCTATATTTTAATATTAGCGTTTCATTTTAACCATTAATGAGCAATAAACTTAGGAAGCAAGATTGAATTGTTCTTTATAAAAAATAAATTTCTATTCATTTGATTATGGCTCATCACCTACCTCTACTACAGCCTTTTCACAATCTTGTCTTTCTTTTTTAGTACACTTTTTTTGAAAAAACTTTTTATTATCATAAGCAATACAATATTGATCTAAATAATTATATTTTTTAGTGTTTTCATTAAAATAATACATTTTATTTATGGTGATACTTGTTGGATCTATAAATTCATTACCGCAAGTTTTAGTACTAGTCGCGATTTTTTTTTCTGAATCAAAACGAATGGTATATCCTTCTAAATTAGGATCAATAAATTTATTTTGCAATCCATCATAAATGTAATAGGTTTGTGGGACATTAGCCGCATGTGTTTCG
>NZ_LZGV01000110.1:0-5547 GCF_001690265.1 Gilliamella sp. HK2 | reverse complement strand
ATCACCCTCGAAAAAGCTGACTAAAGAACAGTTTGAATCTTATGCCAAAATGGAAGCATTAGAAAAACAAGTAACAGCTTGGGAAAAGACCAAAGAGAAGATAAAAAAGATGTTATGGTGGGATGATGTTGCTAAAGGCTTAGCCAAGCTAAACCAACAAAATGACACCTCCCCAGAAAATGGCGAGACAACGGATACCACAACTTCCCCTGCAGATACCACCCCACTAGCCACGCTTAGCGCTGATGGCAAGGCGTGGTTTATTCATCCGGTAGCATTATTTAATTTCAAACCGAAATTTTGTATAACAGTTGATATGTTAAAGCAGATTTTCACTTCTGTATCAAATAATCGGCGAGATTTATTACAATTCATAGTAAATGATATTAACGTTCATATGAACAAATATAAACTTGATACACCTCTTAGATTAAGTCATTTTTTTGCTCAAATTAGACAAGAAGTTGGTTTATCACTACAAACTGAAGAAAATTTTACTTATAGTGTTAGTGGATTAAAAACAACATATAAATATTTTAAAAATAATCCTGAAGATGCAATAAAGCATGGTTATCCTGATGGATCTCCAAAAAATTTAAGAACTGTATCGGAGGAGAGCCAAAAATTTGTTGCAAATAAAGCCATGGGAGATAGATTAGGAAATCTTGGCTCAGATACTGATGATGGTTGGAATTTTAGAGGAAGAGGGTTAAAACAGTTAACGGGTAGGGATAATTATGTAGATTTTGCAAATGGATATCAGGAAATTTGGGGTGGGGAGTACATTAATTTTGTTGATAATCCAGATTTATTACATACAAATTATAAATATATAGTTCATTCTGGTGTCTATTTTTGGCTTAAATATAAATTATACAATATTGCAGATCAAGGTTCTGATGAATCAACAGTAAATCTGATAACTGCAAAAATTAATCAGCATACTAAAAGTTATAAAGATAGGTATAATCATTTCAAGGAAATCTATGATGATAAAAAAATCTTTCAAAATATTTAAAACTTTTAATTTTATAATATTTATTGTGCTAAGCAGCTTTCCTCTTGTTTGCTATGCAAAAAAAGAACCGTTATCATTAAAAATATTACCAACTTTCTCTCCTTTTACCCAGCAATACGAAGAAGATGATGAAGATGATAACGGAGAATATTCTCATGCCTATTCGATTGATTTTTATAATGCAATTAGTACTGTCCATCCTCCAGTATTAGTAAACTACGATGGATTGAAATCAATATTGTTATTTGTTCCTGCAAATCCCAAAGATCCTAATAAGGAAAACCATCATCTTGTTTATAATTTTAATTTAGGTAATTTTAAACTAAATGAAGTTGGAACTATTTTCACCCACGAGATATTATCAATTTTTAGTTATAATCCTAATGAAGAAAATGCCATGATTTTTGTTCTTCAAAAAAATAAATCGGGGGAGGAAACTTTATATTCGAATGTTCGATTTTCAGTTTTAAAAGAAGAAGGCGGATTGTATATCCAATCTTTTAAGACAGATAGAATAAGTATTGCTGGTTTAGATAACTGTATTGATGGTGGTATTGATTATTTGGGTAACACACAAATATGTAAGTATAAAGATGCTTCATCGATAAGGGGTTTTTTTGATAACATCATAAAAAATAAAAGATTTTAATTCTATTTCTTTTTAATGAGGCATTACAATGAAGTTTAAAACAATGTTGTTTATATTATTAAGCTCAATTTTTACAGGGCAAAATGCTTATGCCGATTCCTATGAGGATTTAGAGAATATTCCAGAAGAATATCGATTTCCTAAATATGATAACATCGCTCATCCACCAATTGATGTTGAATATAAAGGTAAGAAAGGTACTGCTCTATTTCTTAGCAATACTTTTGATGATGGAAGACGTAATTTAGAGGTTTATTTTTTAACTAATAATAATAGAGAATTATATAAAGTAGTAGAAGTTTATACATATCAATATGGACGACATAGAGAAGTAGTAAGTGCCTTCGAATTTACTAGAAAAAAATCCGGTGATAAATATATCTACATTTTATTGAAAGACGGTACAGGGCCAACGATAAGGTATAGTTTTATAGAATTACCTTTATCTGTAAAAGATGATGGTATATTAAGAGCATTATATTTTATAGGAGATGATGCTTTTATATCAAAAATCAGTTGTATAGATAATTTTAAAACAGAAAAACGCTGCGAATTTTCAACGAAAGAGGGATTAATAGAATATCTTAATAAAGAAGGAAGACAATAATGAAATCGAATTAGCCACAGACACCGAGGCATGGAGTAAACACCCCTTACAAGCTAGCCAATTAACGAGCAGCAATCATAATATTGGCACACCACTCCTACTTGATATGAGTGATAATAACGTGAAAACACGCCAGCATCGAGCGGTGGATGAGCAAGATACCTTATGGATATACATAGAAAAAGCCCTTGACGATAAAAATATCACTATGTCGCCTGGTTGGCTATCAACCGAAAGCGAAGGTGTGAAGAAAGTGAGTTGCTGGGATTGGTTTGATTTTAAGCAAATTAAAGAAAATGCCAGCCTGAAAGACATTTATCTGAGTGCTAAAAAAACCTTAAGCAGAAATAAGGATAATGCATCACTAGAACAATACACGCCAACAATAAAAGAAACATTAACAATATTAGACAAGCAATACAATTCTAGCGATCAGAAATATGCGAAGATAGATATTAATAGCTTTAATAAGATAATTAATAAGCCAATATTAGCCTCATCACTGGGTCGCCTGTTAATCCATTATGAAAGTGAATGGTATGGCAAACTGGATTCGGAAGGCAAATTGCCAAAATGGGAAGCGTTAAATAGTGAAATGACAGAAAATGTCAGCAATGTATTGGATTATTTAACGGAAGGAGACGAAGTAAAACTGGATGCTTATATCAACACGCTAGAAACAAGCAAACAACAGTCAGAAAAAAAAGGTTTTGAAGCGTTAAGAAGAAAAATTGAAAGGCTCCCAGAAGATTATAAAAGCAACCCACAGAAAAAGTTGAACAAAGGACAACTTGAAATTTATACACAAATACAAAAGCTAGAACAAAAAGTCATGGCTTGGGACAAAACCAAAGAGAAAATCAAGAAAATGTTATGGTGGGATGATGTTGCTAAAGGCTTAGCTAAGTTGAATCAACCTAAAGACACGCCTCCAGAAAATGGCGAGACAACCAATACCACAACCACCCCAACAGACTCAGCCCCACCGGCCACGCTTAGTGCTGATGGTAGGGCGTGGTTTATTCATCCCGTGGCGATGGTAGGGTATTTCAACATCAAATCAATAGGCATAGTTACTTATCATATTTATCATGATGGAAAAATTGAAAAACATATACCACAAGAAATACTGAAAGGTTATGAACAAAAATATAAATATGTTTATCATGATAAGCGTAATAATATTCATCAATTAGGCATATATGATTATATTGAAATACAAAATAATTTCTATCCACATCAAAGATATGGTCTTACCAAATATATTCACCTTATTGATTTAAGAAATGTATCTCAAGATTACTCACAATATGGTTTAGTATACCGTTTTAATGTTGATAGTGACCAACAACGATATTTTATGAATGGTGATACCTTGGCAAGTTTTTTGGGAGCAATGTTAGAGGTGAATTTTACTGATATCAGTTGTAATGGTTTTAGTACTATTAAAGGCGGGTCAGGGAGTAGTAAATCTCATCGTAATGGATATCATGGTGATTTTAAATATTTAAAGAAAGATGGAATTTTAACAAAAGGAGCAGGGACTAGTCTTTTCATTGATGTCCATCCTGAATTATTAGATGTGGAACGTCAAAATAAATGGAATGATGCATTATATAAATTTGGTTGGACCAATATGCTTGGTTGGAGTTATACCTTAAACGGAGTTAAAAAATTTCCAAACCATATAACAAAGGACACAAATAACCACAATCATCATTTGCATGTGCAATTTTATGATATGAAAAAAGTGAAGGAAATCAAAAAGTGAAATATTTTACTTATCCTATTGTTATTTATTTAATAACATTTGGCTACCTTAACATGGCAATGGCTGATCATTTTAAAAATGATTTATGCCATTATCAAAAAATAGACTTACCTTATTCTTCTAGGGATTTAGAAAAATACTATTATTGGGATGATGAAATAGGTGAATTACACTTGTTATCTAATGAAAAAATTCCTTTTCGGTTTCAGTTCAAAGAATACTCATATACCCCAAAACTACAAAGATTCACTTATAAAAATAGTTTTTATTTTCCGGCTGTTTACTTTAATTACAAAAATATCGTATATAAAGGAATAGTCTATATGTATTATGGTGATAATGATAATCCTGTATTTATTTTTCAATTAAATAGTTATGATGCTAAAGGGCATTTTATTGATGCTATTGTTTTAGATGCACGATTAAGCGCTGAAGGCGAAGCATTATGGTGGAGCGATTTTAAGATACAGGCAAATGGCAAAATTTTAGTAAATCAAATAGAACAAACCTTAATTGATAATGATCCTAAATTTAAAAATGGTGATATTCATTTTCTCAAAAAATCGGTATATCAAATGACTACTTCGGGTGAGTTTAAAAAAGTGAAAGAAAAAATTATCAATGCTATATAAAATTAATGAAAACCCGTTTTATAATCTGATTTATACAGATTGGTCAAAAGTTAAAGGCAAATTTTTATAATGAAAGTATCTTATTGTATTGGCTTGTTATTATTTATTAATACTCCGCTTTGTTATAGTCAGCTCTCTACTATTGATAAAAAATATACAGGGGCTTCATTTGTAAAAGAAGTTAATGTCGATGAGTTAATTAACAAATGTTATAGCCATGAAGATTTTTGGGAAAAGCTTAGCAATCAACAACGCGAAATTGATAGGAACCGTTGCCCTTTAAATACTACTGAGTTCGATTTTAATAGGCTGTATGATTTAATAGATAAAAGAACGGTCATATATCGTGATGGTGACCTAGAATTAGTTATGGATAGAAAAAAAAGCAAAATTCCTAGTAATAAGCCTAATTATTCACTTGAAGATATTGTTTATGAAGTGAATCTATCGCTTGTTTATAAGCAACAAATCAGAGATACCATTACGTTAGCAAGCTACGCTTATAATTCTCATCAAGCTTTTTATTTACATTCAAAATATTACTATATTGATTCTAATAACAGTGATGTATACACATTATCATTAAATGAATACAGTAGACATATAGAATCAGTAAAATATAAATATTATCAAATTGATAAAGAAAATTTGCAATTTAAGCTTAAAGAATTTTTATTTGATGATGGTTATAAATATCGTATTATTTATCCAGATCAATTTGAAGTGCTCGATAAATCTGGGCCTTCAAATTTTGAAACGGATAAACTTAGAACTTGTTATCAAGATGAATATAATACGACTTGCAATATAGAATCTTACAACTATTATCATGACCTTTTAGTTAAAAAATTAGCATTACTTCAAGCAAAA
>NZ_LZGV01000109.1:0-1723 GCF_001690265.1 Gilliamella sp. HK2 | reverse complement strand
AGCAGCCGCTTTTTCAAACCAACTTAAAGCAACTGGAAAGTTGTTTAACTCATCACGGTACATTGAGCCTAAGTTATATTGTGCTTTAGCCAGTCCCTGAGCGGCCGCTTTTTCAAATAATAGCCGCGCTTTAGTGTGATCCCCTTTTTGGTAAAGCAAATTATCGCCGTAAAAAATTTCGCCCAAGGTGTTTTGGGCAATGGCATCACCACTTTCAGCCAGTTCAGTGCACAGTTTCATGTTTGCTTCATCACGTGAAAGTTGGCAAGTGGGTTGCTCCGAGGCGCTAGGCATCAAGCGAGTTTGGGGCGCATTGGTATGATGATTGCCCTTGGCAAAAGCCGACATCGCAAATAAGGCAACACCAAACCCCAATACCGCATAAGGGATTTTTTTCATTTTCATTCCATTTATAACGATTTTTGATGAATTTTAATATGGTTAACCGCGCTAATTGTATAGCAAAAACCGTAGTAACAAATTAAAAAACAAACAATAAATATCTTAAAAAACCGAAGATCAAAGCAAGCAAGATCAATCGCAACACCTTGCAATCATGTTACAAAAACAATTAAAAGCGGATATGATTCGCTTTTAATGCATTCTTAGTTCATCTTCTTCTATCGGTGGGTATCCTGACCATTCGCTAGGGTGATTGGACGCTCCCATTTTTAACGCGTATTTACGCCATAATTGCGCACGGGGAATATCTTGCTCTTCGCGTTTATAATAGTGACTTAACGACGTTATGATAATGTGATTGCCTTGAATGGCTTCTTTGGTCAATATGCGCTCTTTTAATGTTGATTGTTCGCCAACTGTATTGCCCAGTAATATATCAAAGGTGTCTCTTGGCCAAAGCGTAAAAGAGATAATTCGTGAACCATAGATCATATTTAAATTGTAAAAATCTTTTAGATAAAAAAATTTATTGCAAATCAAATCTTCATCACTGGCGTGTTTTTTATCACTAATTTTGGAACGATATTTTCTTTCTTGATGTTTTAATTCGGTGTTAAAGTCATATCGATTAGACATTATTACATCAATCAATTGCCATAAGTTATCATCAGGTTGCAATTGATAAGCTTGCTCAAGTAAGGTAAAGGCTTTATATTCATCGACTTTGGTACCTAAGCCTTGCATATACATAAACGCTAATGTCCTTATTGCTGGGACAAACTGTTGGTTTGCTGCTTGTTCATAAAGCGTAAAGGCATGATTTTCATTTTTATCAACCCCAATACCAAACAGATAAAAATAAGCCAAATTGGTTTGTGCTAGGGCATGCCCTTGGTTGGCAGCTTTTTGGTACCATTCAATGGCTTTTTGTAAATCAGGCTCGACCCCTTGACCATATTCACTCAAAGGGTAAACTCCACGGGGATAATACTCAATGGGTAAGCTCATTTTGTCGAATCGGGCAAATTGTGCTTCGATTTTAGGTAGTTCAGGGTCGATATTGTTGCCATTTTCGTCAAAAATATACAATCGAGGCGCTTTACCGCCTGATGCGTTTTCGTAAATATAACCAATACTATTTTGAGCATCGGCATTGCCTTGAGCAGCCGCTTTTTCAAACCAACTTAAAGCAACTGGAAAGTTGTTTAACTCATCACGGTACATTGAGCCTAAGTTATATTGTGCTTTAGCCAGTCCCTGAGCGGCCGCTTTTTCAAATAATAGCCGTGCTTTAGTGTGATCCCCTTTTTGGTAAAGCAAA
>NZ_LZGV01000108.1:0-4125 GCF_001690265.1 Gilliamella sp. HK2 | reverse complement strand
GATGCACGCATTACACCAAATTTTGACAGGAACACTGATATATTCAACACAACGAAAAAAAGGTCTACCGCCACCTACTTTTACAGAAAGGGATTTAAAGGAAGCGCTACGCCGAAGTTGGGCCGCAGAGCGGATAGGGCATTTACTGGTAAAATATGAAAGTGAATGGTATGCCGATGAAGCATTAAGCAAATGGAACGAAGTTGATGAACTGTTTGAAGAAGAGAGACAACAGAAAAAAGAGATGATTGAAGCAGGCTTAAACGAGCTCGGCATCACCCAACCTTACCTACGTGATTATGTCTTCAAGTTGGTGGACGAAGCGTTTAAATATATTCAAACTAATTGGAAAATAGAAAAAGAGCAACGCATTAAACCGTCACTGTGGTGGAAAGAAGTGGCACAAGCACAAGCTCAAAACCCAACCGCAAACACTGATGCCAATACCCCTAAACTGTCCAATCTATCCGCAGACGGCAAGGCATGGTTTATTCATCCCGTGGCAATGGTGGATTATTTTAAAATAATTGAAAAAAAGAAGTGTTGGGCAGAAAGTCCGTTTGCTTTATTATTAGGAAAAGTAGAATCCAATAATGATTATTCAGCTTATAACCAAACCAAACCAAAATTAAGGGCTTTTTTTAATACTAACTTGACCTCTATGACAATAGAAGAATTAATTGATAAGCAGACAAAAAGGGAAATATTTGCTGCAGGACGTTTTCAAATAATTCCACAAACTTTAAAAGCTGCTGTAGCTTATTTAAAGTTAGATTTATCACTGAAATATAATAAAGAAACACAAGATACTTTATTTGAAGAATATTTAATAAAAATTAAAAGAAAAAACATAATAAAATATTTAGAACATAATGGTGATATTGAAGATGCAATTTATGATTGGGCTAAAGAGTTTGCATCAGCTGGGGTACGTAAAGGTAAAGCAATAAGTGGAGGACGAGTTGCTGCTTTTGAAGGTTCATCATACTACCAAGGTGATGGATTAAATTCGGCTCATATACTTCCAGATCAAATGGTTGAAGCATTGAGAGAATCAAAAAACGGAAATTGGAGATAAATATGAAAATATTTAAGTATTCTATTTTATGTTTTATTCTGTTTTCAACTAGTTATACTTGCATAGCTCAAGAGAAAGAGCATATTAACTTAAATTTTAACGATTTTACTATTAAAACTAAAACAAAAATAAAAATAAAAAATGCAAACTTTGCTTATCATTATTTAGTAAAGGTCTATGGATGTGGCGGTGGTGCTATTTGCGGAGAAATTAGCAACTTACTATCAAACAAAGTTATTGGTTTACCTAATGCTTATTTAATAGAAGATGAAAATGGAGAAAACGAGTTTTTAATAGAATATCATTTAGATAGTAGCTTGATTGTTATTTCTGGAATAATAGCAGATCCTGATGAAAATGAAGATAAAAACGGTTACAGAAAAAGATACTATAATTTTATTAATGATCAACTAGTGTTAATTAGTTCAATAAAAGAGGATTAGCGCAATAGTTTTTGCTTAATCTGACATTTAAGTTATTTTATAACCAAAAAGTAGCCATGCCATTGAAATTAATTCTAAGCAAACAAAAAATATAGACCATTATTAATTATTGATGATCGCATTATTTATATGTTGCATTTAGAATATTATTCAGGTGAAAACGCTTTAGATTTGAAAAATCCATTCACCAATAGAGCAAACTTACCATACCAGAAGTGTGCAGGTTTATTAGACCCTCTAATTATTAAAAGAAGGGTACAGTAACAGCTTTGGGCTGACCCTGAATAATTAGGAATAAAAGTATGAAAAATATTATATTAAAAATCTTATTATTAATTTTATTATCACAAGTTGTTTATGCATCAGATTTTGATTCAAATAACAATTATTATAGATTAATCAATGAGAAATTAACTCCTGAAACAGACAAAAACATAAAAAAATCATTAAGTAATTTGATTATAGATAATCAGCAAAAGATAACCTTTTTAGGTTGCGATTTTAAAGAATTAACTGGAAGTGAAGGCGATATAAATAATGAATTAAATAAACATAATTTTTTTAAAAATTATAGTGATGAATTAAAAGAATATCATCTAACCACTACTAATTTCGCTAAAATTTATACAAATGATAGAGATAGTTTATCAGAAATTTGTAACCGTAATGATTACATGAATATTATCCAACTTGATAACAATGAATTAATGGTTACTTATAAAAAACAATTAGTTTTTTACCAACGGTTACCAGAACAAGAAGAGAAAAACCTTAATAATTATTATAGTAATACAAAATGTATTGCATTAGAACAAGTTGATATGAGTTATACGGATATTTGCTATTATAACAATATGACTATTTTGGATGTTTATAATGCAATGAGTTTTGATCTTGATAAGGTATTTAGAAAGAAAATTAAAGTGGGCGAAAATTTCTCTGTTAACTATGAGGACCGAGATGTGGATATTGATTACAAATGGTATGGTAAAAATAAACTAGAAATTACTCAATATTTTCAAGGAGGCATAACAACTTATACTTTTATTTATCAGAACGGTAAAACAAAATTAATAACAGTTCTCTCTCCTGATTAATTATAAAAAATAAGAAAGATAAAACTTAGCACACATAGAACTCTTTACCTGTGATGATTTACCTGAATTTATCAATAATATCTGAGTATTAGCAGATAAATTACCAGAAAGAAAAAAGACAATTTTGTTAGTGGAATGAGACGCAAAAACTAATTCAAGCATCTAAAACAACTGTTTTTTTACCAGCAAGGTCGGGGGGATAAAATTTGTCAGGGATACGAGTCATTATTACGTTAAAGTCAAACCAGAATATACATTGTGGTTATTAGCAAACACTTGATCACGTATGTAATCGTTTTAAAAGTGAAAGGTGATGATTTGCGCGCATCTCGAAACGATTATACGTTGGAGTTTTCAGGAAAAGGGAAAAATGAGTTTGTACAAGCGAGCGATTTTGATATAAACAGTGATTATTTTTATATTCGATATTGCCATTTACATGAAGATCTAAAAGTATCTGGAATACAAAAAGGTACCAAAGTTAAAGCTGGTGATCATATCGGTTATACATCCGACACAGGAAATGCGAAAGGGCTTCCTAATACTCATTTACATTTAGAAATTGCTATGAATATTGATAATATCGTGTATATACTGGAAATATAGGTGATAGAAAAGTAGAAATTTATATGTATGCTATCTCTGACGATGATTTTCACATTATTTGCGTTGATAATGAAACACACGAAATTACATACTTAGGATTACCTAAAAGAATAGATGATAACTATTATTTTAAAAACTATTCTATTAATTTAAAAGATAACATAAATTCGTTGATTATAAAAAACTTTGATTTTAGCGAAAATCAAACAAAATCCCAAAACGATTTTTTAATAGGATCTTTAAATGAATTTGGTGATTTTAAGTTGAAAAAAGTTTTTGAATATAACGTAATCTGGAATAATGGTAATGAAAAAAACTATAAAGACTCTAAAAAGTTAGTCAATAACACAGAATTTAAAAATATTGAATTTTTACAAATGAATTCAACCAAAGAATTCTATTTTAAAGTTTTAATATCTAAAGAGAGGAAAGGAGAAATTACGATCACGGGAGTTAACGTATATAGTAAAAAGAACGGCAAGTTAGTACAGACAATTAATAATATAAAAGGTTATGGTTTTTTTGCTTTTAATGCGATTCAAATAGGCGATTTTGATTTTGATGGTAATGAAAATGATTTTTTACTTGCTGATGGCGAAACACATGCGGCTAATGTCCCACAAACCTATTACATTTATGATGGATTGCAAAATAAATTTATTGATCCTAATTTAGAAGGATATACCATTCGTTTTGATTCAGAAAAAAAAATCGCGACTAGTACTAAAACTTGCGGTAATGAATTTATAGATCCAACAAGTATCACCATAAATAAAATGTATTATTTTAATGAAAACACTAAAAAATATAATTATTTAGATCAATATTGTATTGCTTATGATAATAAAAAGTTTTTTCAAAAAAAGTGTACTAAAAAAGAAAGACAAGATTGTGAAAAGGC
>NZ_LZGV01000107.1:0-12534 GCF_001690265.1 Gilliamella sp. HK2 | reverse complement strand
TTGATTAACCAAGTATAGTTTCACATATAGGCACTTTAGTGATAATGAATAAGCTTAGTTTACAAAACAGGTAATTATAGAATTAATTCCAGCTTGCATTACTAACTTTATTTTTTGAAACTACTGCTTTATATCTGTTCTCATCAATTTAAAACTAAATTTTTTTGTTATTTTTGTTATTATAGTAATTTAATTCTTTGTCATAAAAATAACATCACTACCAGGTAACGGTTTTTTTAAGATGTGGCTTTTGATTTTTCCCCAAACTTGCATTTCACAAGCTTTACAATTGAACTTTAATAATAATTCTTCATTGTTTTGAATCAATTTCATTGGCGTTACTTTGGTTTTTACTCCTTGGATTCCTTTTGCTTGTTTTGGACATAAATTAAACGCAAATCGTAAACAATGTTTCGTTATCATTAGTGGGACATCATCTTTTATTTCGTGTGCTTCATACGCACTTTCAATTAATTTTACGCCATGTTGTGCATAAAATTCCTTAGCTTTATGGTTATATACATTGGCTAAGTAACTTAAGTGTGTCTCTGGGTAAATTGGTGTTGGTTTTAATTCTGGCTTACGTGTCTTACAATGATAATTGGCTAATCTAGCTGTGGTTAAATTATCGATAATTTCTCTTCTAAATTGATTTAGTCGGCTACTTGGAATAAAATAAATTTTTGACAAATTCATTTTAAATTCAATTAAGTGATATATTGTTTGCCCTATTTTAGATAAGCTATCTCTAATATTTTTCACAAATTTATCTGGTTGTTCTGCAAGATCAAATTCATCCTTTAATGCTAATTCAACACAAATACCCTCTTCACTTTTTGCTATTAATTCAATACCGCCTTCGATATTATGTAATTCAAATGATACACCTATGCGACGATTACTTGTTTCTTTCAATAAATTTTGCTGCCACATATGATCGAGATTCCGATTGACCATATAAGGTAATTTAATGGAAAAAAGTGGTTTGGGAATTTCATTTGGGTAAATGCGGTATTGATTAGCCGAAAGTTTCTCTACTTTGTCAGCTCTAAATCCAAAAATTTCTCTTTTTATCAGTACATTTAAACCATCACCATTAGTTAATATTTTCTCGGATTTGATATCGATAGTTTTAGATGTAACTTTAGTTATCTCACCAACCTGCAAACCAATAAATTTAGGTGAATTGAAAGCGCCTATATCAGGTTTTCTACCGTTTATAAAATAATCAGTACTGCCGCGATGAAATGTTCGGTTAGGATCTGGTGTAAAAAAGTGCTCGGTACGACCACTTGATGCAGGTAGGAAATTTGATGATTTAGCTAAAATATTATCTAATTTTTGGCGGTAAAATGCCGTGATATTTTTTACATAGCTTAAGTCTTTATAGCGCCCTTCTATTTTGAATGATCTAACACCAGCTTGAATTAACTCCATTAGATTGTCCGATTGATTATTATCTTTCATTGATAATAAATGTTTTTCGTAAGCAACAATACGACCTTGGTCATCTTTTAAAGTAAAAGGTAAGCGACAAGCTTGAGAGCAATCTCCTCGATTAGCACTGCGCCCTGTTTGTGCATGAGAAATATAACATTGACCTGAAAAAGCCACACAAAGTGCTCCATGAATAAAAAACTCTATTTTCGAATCAATTTTTTTATTAATTTCAGATATTTGAGTTAAATTAAGTTCTCGTGCTAAAACTATTTGTGAAAATCCAACATCAGATAAAAATTTTGCTTTTTCTGGTGTTCTAATATCCATTTGAGTACTAGCATGTAAATCAATGGGAGGTATATCCATATTCAAAATTCCCATATCTTGTACAATTAATGCATCAACACCCGCATCATAAAATTGCCATATGAGTTGCCTTGCTGGTTCAAGCTCATTATCGTGAAGAATGGTGTTTAAGGTTACAAACACTTTTGCATAATAACGATGAGCAAATTCAACTAACTGGGCAATATCGCTAACAGAATTCCCTGCATTATGCCTAGCACCAAAGCTTGGTCCACCGATATATACTGCATCTGCGCCGTGTAAAATAGCCTGCTGTGCAATTTCAATATTTTTGGCAGGACTAAGTAATTCTAATTCATTTTTAGCATTATGATAGGATGGCATTATAAACTCTTTTGACAATGGGATTAATAGGCGCTCTGTTCTTTATTTGACAAGCATTATTGTTAATTTAATAATGCTTGTCAAAAGCTTTCAGATAATTGTACGTTTGTATATAATTTTTGTTATAGAATGATTAGTTTTGGTAAGTTCTATTCTGTAAAGCTTTGATTCGTTTTTCTAATGGTGGATGAGACATAAACAATTCAGAAAATTTCGCTTTTTTCGCACCATTAATACAAAATGCCAGAATTGAAGTATCTTCACTTGGTTCATGGCTGGTTTTTAGTTTTTCTAACGCAGCAATCATTTTTGTACTGCCTACTAATTTAGCCGAACCAGCATCAGCATGAAATTCTCGATAACGAGAAAACCACATTGCGATAAGGCTTGCTAAAATACCAAATACAGTTTCAAAAACCATAACTATCAAGAAATAGGTTAACTGTGATAAACCACGATTACGATCATCCAATGCTTGAGCTACAACAGATGCTAACATTCTTGAAATAAAAATAACAAAAGTATTAAGAACTCCTTGTAATAAAGTCATTGTGACCATGTCGCCATTAGCAACATGACTCATTTCATGACCGATTACCGCTTCAGCTTCATCTTGAGTCATAGTATTTAATAAACCAGAACTTACTGCAACCAGTGAACTATTTTTGGTAGCACCAGTTGCAAAAGCATTAACATCTTGAGCATGATAGATAGCAACATCTGGCATTTTTATATTAAGCTCGGTTGATAAACGGCGAACAACATCAAGTAACCACTGTTCTTGATTATTACTAGGTTGAGTAATAATTTGCCCTCCTACTGACCGTAAAGCCATCCGTTTAGATAAAAGAAGAGATATAAAAGATCCACCAAAACCAAATAGTGCTGCAAAAATAAGTAAACCTAGCGTACTATGTGAATCAACACCTAAGATACTTAGAACAATGCCAAATACAAACATAACAGCTAAGTTAGTTAGAATAAATAATCCAACTCGCATCATAATGAAAATTTTCCTTTTTTGTGATTTTTATTAATAAAATAACCTTTAAACATAATTGTTGTATTACATATAGTAAAAATATAACTCTACTTTTCTTTGGAGCTTTTATTATTTTACTATATTTTATAGGAGTATGACATAATCCACTCACTAAACATAAACTAGCGATGTCGTCTTCTACAGTCGTTTTCTACAACCATTTTTTACATAGCTAACTCAGTGGCCAACTCTCTCAAATGTTTTCATCCATTTTCATATCCTCTTAATACATAAAAAACAAAAGCGCAATAGCTATACTGCGCTTTGGTATTAAGTTAAACTTAACTAATCAAAATTACGCATTAATAATGCATAATTCAGATCAATATCTTCGGAAATGGGAATATAAACAATATGACCATCGCCAAGTCCTGCTGGCACTGGTTGCCCTTTTCTATTTTCCATACGTTCAATAATAAAAGTAGTATTGCCCTTTGGGGTCATCATTTCAACGCTATCGCCGACAGAAAATTTATTTTTTACAATAATTTCCGCGAGACCATTTAATCGCTCACCACTAAATTCACCCACAAATTGTTGTCTATCAGATACTGAATGACTATGTTCATAGTTTTGCATTTCTTCATGCTTATGGCGACGTAAAAAACCCTCGGTATAACCGCGATGCGCAAGTGCATTGAGTTCTTGTAACAAACGAGGATCAAAAGGTTTACCCTCGCTCGCGGCATCAATCGCTTGGCGATACACTTGTGCTGTTCTTGCACAATAATAAAAAGATTTTGTTCGACCTTCAATTTTGAGTGAATGTACACCAATTTTAGTCAGGTCGCCTACTAACTCAACCGCTCTTAAATCCTTTGAGTTCATAATATAAGTGCCATGCTCATCTTCAAAAGCTTGCATATACTCGCCTGGGCGTCCAGACTCTTCAAGCATGAATACTTTATTTGTGGTCTGCCCAATACCTAATGTTGGCTCTACTTGTTGCACTGGGATGGGCTCACATTTATGTACAATTTGGCCAACTTCGTCTTCTTTGCCTTCAGCAACCTTATATTCCCAACGGCATGCATTAGTGCACGTACCTTGATTGGAATCACGTTTGTTAATATAACCAGAAAGTAAACATCGACCAGAGTATGCCATACATAGCGCTCCATGAATAAATACTTCTAATTCCATTTCGGGCACTTTTTCACGAATTTCAGCAATTTCATCAAGTGATAATTCTCGGGATAATACAACTCGGGTTAAGCCCATCTGGTGCCAAAATTTTACTGTAGCCCAGTTAACTGCATTAGATTGCACCGATAAATGGATTTCCATTTCAGGGAAATGCTCACGAACTAACATAATTAACCCAGGATCAGACATAATAAAAGCATCGGGTTTCATGTTTACAATAGGCTCTAAATCACGAATAAAGGTTTTTAATTTAGAGTTATGTGGGGCAATATTAACTACCACATAAAACTTTTTGCCTTGGGCATGGGCTTCGTTGATCCCAATTGCCAAATTTTCATGATTAAATTCGTTATTGCGAACACGTAGGCTGTAGCGAGGTTGACCAGCATAAACGGCATCTGCGCCATAAGCAAAAGCGTAACGCATATTTTTAAGGGAACCAGCTGGCGAAAGTAGCTCTGGTTTTGCATATAAAGTTGTCATTAAAAAATGCCTCTGATTTCAAGTCAGTATTACTTATTCGTAATAGGTTAAGCAAAATAGGATGGGCATTTTACGCTTTAGCTTATCTGTTGGCAAATTTATTAGTTACCTTCGATAAACACTTCTTTATTTTAAAGCGTATTTCTAGCTATTTAGATTGGTAGTTGACAAGCTAAATAACCTATTTTATTAGCAATTAAAATGACATTATCTGGGGATTTTTTGATATTTTCTTGTTTCCTGAGCATATGATCAATATGTTTATTTAGCAATAATAAACTATCTTATTAAAAGTTCAGCAGTAGCTTTTTCATCATTATGTGTGTTTTATTTATTAACACATATTACTTTATTTGGAATAACTTTAATGATAATTAATGATCCTATATATAAAATACCGATTGAAAAGAATGGTAATTTATAGGCAAACGATAATGTAAATGTTATGCTTACAGCATGTAAAAATATATGTTTTCAAGCTATTATTTAAAGGTAATATTTAAAGGTAATTTTATGGCTATCCCTTCTTTTTTAACACTATATAACGAACTTGTCTCTATCCCGACAATTAGTAATGTCACTAACGAAAAATTGGATTATTCTAACCAACCACTTATCGAGAAGTTAGCTACTTGGTTTGAAGATTTAGGTTTTACTATTGATATTCAGCCTGTCCCCAATACTCGACACAAATTCAACATGCTAGCAACTTATTCAAACAGCGACAATAAAACGCAAGGTGGTTTATTACTAAGTGGGCACAGCGATACGGTTCCTTTTGATGAAGGACAATGGACAAAAGATCCTTTTAAGCTAACTGAAGAAGATAATAAGCTATATGGACTAGGCACTGCCGATATGAAAGGCTTTTTTGCTTTTATTTTAGAAGCGTTACGTGATATTGATCTCAAAAAGTTAAACAAGCCAATTTACGTTTTAGCTACCGCTGATGAAGAAACCTCCATGGCTGGCGCATCATTTTTTGCTAAAAACACCAATCTTCAACCTGACTGTACCATTATTGGCGAGCCAACATCTTTAATACCCATCCGTGCTCATAAAGGGTTTATCTCTAATTCTATAAAAGTAATTGGTAAATCAGGGCATTCTAGTGATCCAGATAAAGGTATTAACGCTATCGAAGTGATGCATTTAGTCATTGAACGCTTATTAATCCTGAAACAGCAATTTAAACAGCAGTACCACAATGAGGGGTTTAGTGTTCCCTATCCTACATTAAATTTAGGTGTTATTCATGGAGGCGATGCAGCAAACCGTATTTGTGGTTGTTGTGAACTAGTCATCGATATTCGGGTATTGCCTAATAATGATATCGATTCGCTTTATAATGCTCTTTGTGACGTACTTCAGCCTGTCATAGATAGATATCCAAATCGAATTGAAATACAATACGAAGTTACACCTATTCCAGGTTATGAATGCAAAAAAGATCATCCAGCATTACAGCATATTGAAAAGTTAGTTGGTCATAGTGCCGAAACAGTGAATTATAGTACCGAAGCACCATACTTAAATCAAATCTCGCCAACTATTGTGTTAGGTCCAGGATCAATTGAACAAGCACATCAACCCGATGAATTTATTTCATTAGATTTTTTAAAGCCAACCAAAGCAACAATAGAACAATTAATTAAAGATTTTTGTATTTAGAACAGCCGCTTATTCGCCGAGCATTTCGGCGAAATTTGTTTAAATTTCAAACGTGGAAAAATCGGTGGCTATTTCGGTATTAGGAAATATATTTTTAGCTTCGCTAACCAATTTATCATTATCATGTAAACTATATCTAGGGCTAATATGCGTCATAATTAACTTTTTAGCATTAGCTTGCTTGGCTATTGTTGCGGCATGTGTTGTTGTCGAATGACCGCGCGCAATGGCTTTATCCGCTAAAGCATGTTCTTGTGTTGCTTCATGCACAAGAACATCAACATCTTTAGCAAGTTCAATCGATGCTTCACAAGGTATTGTGTCACCTAAAATCGCTAATTTCCGACCTTTTTTAAGGTCATTATATAAAATACGATAACCAAAACAAGGCACGCGGTGTTGTAATAATTTTGCTTCAACTCGAAACTGGTTATCTTCAAAAACGGTACAATCTTTTTCAAGCTCAATAATATTAAGCGGGTAGTTTAACCAAGAATCACTAATTTCAATGACCGTTTCGATAAACTGCTTAATACCTTTTGGACCAACCAAAATTAACGATGATTGATTTTGCATCAAAGATTGGGATGTTAAAACACCTGGTAGCCCAAACAGGTGATCACCGTGTAAATGTGTTAAAAAGAGGATCTCAAGTTTAGAAAGGCTAAATTTGGCTTTTTGCATTTGCATCTGAGTTGCCTCACCGCAATCAAAAAGCCATAAGCGCCCTCTTTCTTGCCTAACATCTAGCACAATACTACTCATGTTACGTTGTGCGGTAGGAGAGCCTGCGCTTGTTCCTAAAAAAGTTAACTTCATAAAAATCTAAATATTTTTGCGTTCAATGGTTTGCTCACCCCAGAACAGCCTATCAGCTTTAGTTTTAGCAAAAGCGAGCTTTAAAACTTCATCACTCCCTTCTGACCAAATCTGCTCAGCTAAAGTTTCGTCATTATTGGCTAATTCAAAAATAGCTTCGGCAATTTCAATAGATGTTTCACGAATAGTAGCCCAAGCTTTGATATCGTGCATTTCTTTTTTATCTACGTTCATTTTGCTACTCCTTTGGGTTGAATTTGATGTAAAATAACCCGATTTATTGCAAAATACAATAGGCAAAATATGTTATGATAATAATTATTTCACCAGCAAAAACCTTAGATTACCAATCACCATTATTAACCTAAAATTATACGCTTCCTCAATTTATTAACTCAACTAAAACCCCCCTATAAAAAATTCAAAAATAGCGTCGACAATTTCAATAAATATTTCACGAATAGTAGGCCAAGCTTTGATATCGTGCATTTCTTGTTTATCTACGTTCATTTTGCTACTCCTTTGGGTTGAATTAGATGTAAAATAGCCCGATTTATTGCAAAATACAATAGGCAAAATACGTTATGATAATGATTATTTCACCAGCAAAAACCTTAGATTACCAATCACCATTATTAACCCAAAATTATACGTTTCCTCAATTTATTGACTCAACTAAAACCCTTATACAAGATTGTCAAAAATTGAGTGTAGAGAATTTAGCCCAATTAATGTCTATCAGCCCCAAATTAGCTGAGCTTAATTATGAGCGTTTTCAAAATTGGCATAGTGATTTTAATCTTGAGAATGCAAGGCAAGCGATACTGGCTTTTAAAGGTGATGTTTACGAGGGCTTACATGTTGAAGATTTTAATGATAGTGATCTAAAATTTGCTCAATCACATCTACGGATTTTGTCAGGATTATATGGCTTATTACGACCACTTGATCTAATTCAGCCCTATCGCTTAGAAATGGGTATTCGCTTAAAAAACGGTAACCATGCTAATCTTTATCAATTTTGGGGAGAATCATTAACAAATAAACTTAATGACGAGTTGTTAAAATCATCACATCCCACATTAATTAATTTGGCATCAAACGAATATTTCAAAGCAATAAAAGCAAAACAGCTCAATGCTAAGATCATTCAACCGATATTTTTAGATAAAAGCAAAGATGATTATAAAGTGATTAGCTTTTATGCTAAAAAAGCGCGAGGTTTAATGAGCCGATTTATTATAAAAAATAAAATTAATCACAGTGATGATATTAAAGATTTCAATTTAGAAGGCTATCAATTTGATTCAAAACGATCAACTGACTTAGAATGGTACTTCATACGCAATCATCAATAAAATAATAACGATGGCATTTTTTACAACATTATGGGCGCAGTTTTTATCTACCCTGCCCCTTTTTATGCTAATTTTATTCGGTTTTTTAGCGGTTAAAGTAGGTCGTTGGCAAAAAACAGTCACCGATAGCTTAACCAAATTTACCTTTTATATTGCATTTCCCATCATGCTATTTCAGATCATGAGCCATTTTTCTGAACATTCGCAAATCGATATAAAACTGTTATTCGTCTTTTTTGGTGGATCCTTTATTGTCTTTGCAATTGGTTGCCTAATTGCATCTAAATTATTTAAGTTAAATGGTTCAGAAAGTACAATGTTTGCTATGGGTAGTATTTATACCAATACGGTGTTTGTTGGTATTCCTATTATTAAAATATTATTAGGCGATAATGCTATCCCCATTGTTGCCATTATCGTTATCTTTAATGCCTTAATTTTATGGACACTTGCGACGGTTTCTATTGAATTTGTGCAAATGGGAAAATGTTCGACTAAAGGGATTGTTAAAGCCTTTAAAAATGTTGCAAAAAATCCCATTATTATTGGAATTTTTACAGGCATTATAGTGAATTTTATTGGTTTACCGTTACCTAACTTTATCGATAAATCAACCAAAATGGTGAGTGAGATGACCGCACCTCTTTCATTAATTGTTTTAGGCATGGGACTGGCGGAATATAAAATTCGAGATAAACTTTTAATTACAACAGCTATCTGCACATTAAAATTGGCTATGTTACCTATTGTTACCTATATTTTAGGTAAACTCATTGGACTACCAACTTTAGAATTGCAAGTGGTGGTATTACTCAGTTCAGTTTCAATTGCGATAAATTGTTATATGATGGCAAGGCAGTTTGAAGTGTTGCAAGGCTCTATCGCTTCAAGCTTATTAATATCAACGATGCTATCTTCTATTACAACACCGTTAATTTTATCAATTATGACACATTTACCTTAAACGGTTATTTATAGCACAACACCAGATTGCTTATACTTCATGATTCAAATAATTTGCTAACAATGCCTAAAGCGTTTTACTTAAAATCATCTTATGTGTATAAAAATGAATAAATCATTTTCTATCTTTTGAATCTAACAAATAAAATACTGCAGAGTTTTAATTTATCACCAAACGGTATAGAATCCTGAATATTTTTTACAAAACCTATCACCTGAAAAATGCATACTGGGCTTGCCGTCTTAATTTATCTTTAATCGATTTTTAAATTTTAACCAAATGATCAATGACATGATTAATGGTTTTATAACGTTTGTTGCTACTGGTTAAGAAGACAAATAGCTTCAAACAGGCTTTTTTAGCAGGTTACAAATCATTGAACGATTCATCAAAATGTTTAGCCAAATCAGTGGTAGTTATTTTTCTTTATGATATAAGTGCCATATCGCAATCTTTGATTTACGTTAGTTCTGTTTTTTATGTCTATTTATGACGGACGTTTCTCAAATTACTGTCAATAACGCGAATAATTCCTACAGATTATTGTTCTTAACTTAATGAGCAATTTTAACTTTGTTGTGTAGCAATAGTGCCAACATAATGACTACACTACCCAATATAAAGCGTACCCAGTCTATTGATTGATGCCAAATCGCCACATTCACCAAAATCCCTGTTGGAATAACCACATTATTCATAATAGCCAAAGTGCCCGAATTCACTTTTGTCGCACCATAATTCCATAAAAAGTAACATATGCCAGAAGCCACTACGCCAAGCCAGATAATAATGCTCCATTGTAAAATAGTTGTAGGTAATTTTGATGCATCGCCAAAAAGCAACCAACCTACTGTTGCCACAATTACCGCCCCCAAGTAAACCCAAGCAAAAGCCTGATGTTGAGGCATTGGATATATCTCCATAATTCTTTTATAACCAACCTGCCCTAAGGCAAAAACAATATTAGCCCCTTGAATTAATAAAAAGCCAATAATAAAGTTTGCACTAATATGATCATAACGGATAATAGCGGCACCAATAACTGCTATTATTGCCGTAAAAAGGTAACTCAATCTTAATGGATGACGTTGCAGTAAATCATAAATAACCGTGACATAAATAGGTGTAAAAATGGTAAACAACAGCACTTCAGGTACTGAAATATATTGGAAGGAATTATAATAAAAAAAGTACATAATCCCTAATTGACAAGCCCCAACACCCATTAAAAGAAATAGGGTTTTAAGCTTAATATTTCTAAAGCATAAAAAAGGTAAAAAGGTAATAAATGCTAACAAAACACGCATAACTACAGCAAACCAAGTATCAACCTGTCCACTGATATAAACACCAATAAAACTAAACGAAAACGACCAAATAATTGTTACAAAAATAAGATAAGCCATAATTAATATAAAGAATGATAAATGGATTGCATCGTATCAATTCACTTAATATTTGTAAACTTTATGTTATAAAAATTGATTACAACAATAAGGTATATGTAGAAAACACCGAGTTATTTACACTTCATGATTAAAATAACCCTCTAAAAATGCATAAGGCGTTGTATCTAAAATCGTTTCGCATTAAACATGCGTAATATGCTTTTTACTTTTTCATATGTTTGTGGGCTAGGATTGGTAAATTTTTGATTGATACAATGGTTGTCACACATATTACCTAAACCAAAAAAACAGCCCAACTCTTGTAAAAAAGTTTCAGGAAGTCATGGTGTTTAAGTAAAAAATCAGCAAGCACCTGAATAACTTCTATAACTTATTTTTTTAATTATTACTTCATTATTAATAAACAAGATAAACTGTACCATTCAGTTGGTATTCTTGTTCAATTTGAGCTAGCTCTTCTTTAGAGCCGGCTTTCGAGGCTTTGTCTAATCCCTCAACTTGCTTTGAGGTGACTTTAATGCGTGGTTCAACATCCATAAAACTTTTGGCATCGTCTCGGCTGTAATCTATATATTTTAAACCCGCTTTATTTAGTGGTCTGTCCGTTCCATGCTCCATAAAATGGCTGATCCAGTTCCAAGCATAAGCAAATTGGTTGGTTTCACCAATATAGATATATTCAATCAGTTCGTGGCTGTTTGGCTTACAAGCTACGCCAAGTAATGTATAGTGTTCAATTGTACCACCACTAGCAAAGGCTCCTGATGAACGTTGCAATACTGCATGAAAGTCGACCCAATCATAAACTTTGATTTGGTATTTTTTTAAATCCTTGAATGCACTAAATGGCAACCAAAGTGTCGTCATCCATTTTATTGCCACTGCTTCGTAAAGATACACTTTACCTGTTTTGCGATTAAAGCGAATAGGATTGCTAAAGGGAGCAAAATAGGCAAAAAGAAAATTGAATAGAGTGTGATAACAAATAATGCTAAGCACAATGATCATAAAAAAAGAAATAAAAGTAATCCACCATATAAATTCGACTCCTAACCAAAAATGAAAAAACAACATAAAAGAAGCGGACGCTATCAAATGATAGATAGCGCTCAAAAGAAGAAAAAAGAAAGAAAAAACTTTAAATAACACCGTGATTTAATTTATTAATAATCCACACACGTAATTTTTTTCCACGTAGCCTACTAGCATAAACCCAGTAGCCCTTATATTCAGTCGGAACACTAACTTTTATAAAATATCGTTGAGACGGAGGAATGTCGTTATGTGAAAGAACCTCTTGATCACAATCGAATTTAATATCTGAATTTAATTTATTAATAATCCAGTTTGTCAATGTTAAATTATTTCTTTTCGCGTCTTGACTCCATTTTCCTTTTAATTTAACTGGAATAGTAAACTTAATTACAACTGTTTTTTTCATAAAACCTCCTGAAAAATAAAAGTAACTATTTATAAATAAATAGTTACTTTTTTCGAAAAATTAGTTAATTT
>NZ_LZGV01000106.1:0-8895 GCF_001690265.1 Gilliamella sp. HK2 | reverse complement strand
TTAATTGACGGCACGGAAGTGGCGATTGCCTTTATGAATGGCAATCCAGATAGGCCGTATATTGCCCATGCCATGCACGACAGCGCCCACCCTGACCATGTGACCACAGTAAACAAACACCGCAATGTCATTCGCACCCCCGCCAACAACAAACTGCGCATGGATGATAAACGCGGGCAAGAGCATATCAAACTCGCCACCGAATACGGCAAAAGCCAACTTAATCTCGGTCACCTTGTTAACGAAAAAAAAGCACAACGTGGTGAAGGCTTTGAACTGAGGACGGATGAATGGGGGGCGATTGCTGCCAACAAAGGCTTATACTTAACCACCCAAACTGAGCCGAAAGCGCAAGGCAAACAACTGGATATGCAAGCGGCAATAAGCCAACTTGAAAACGCCTTATCAATTGCCAAAGCATTGCAAAATGCCGCCACCCAGTCCGACGCACACAGCGCGGATACCGACAGTCAAGACCAGCTTAAAGCCAACTTAAGCGAGCTAACCCAAAGTGGCCTACTGGCCTATGCGCAAGAAGGCATTGCCTTAACCAGCCCTGAAAACATCCAACTGACAACAGGTAATAGCTTAACCCTAACCAGTGAAAACCAAACCGATATCAACGCATTAAAAAACATCACCGTATCATCTGGCGACGCAATAGGGTTATTTGCCCATAAATCAGGCATGAAGCTATTTGCTAACCAAGGCGATATTGCAGTGCAAGCCCAAAATGCCAACCTCAATATGGCAGCCAAGCAAGATATCAAAGTGGATAGCGTGGATGGCAAAGTGACTATCACCGCCAGCGATAAACTCACGCTTATCTGTGGTGGTTCATACATCAAAATCAGCAGTGAAGGGATTGAACTGGGCACGCAAGATAATGTGTATCTTAAATGTAATGTGATGCAGAAGATGGGGCCAGCAAGTGTAGAAAATAACACAGACAACTTCTTGAAAAGTGATGTTGAAATAGCGCTTATCAGATTAATAAATAGTGAACATATCGATTTTTCAGGCTAAAGGTATAAACAATGGCACTAACACCAATAAAAAAATGGAAATATCCAGTTGTTGTCAATGAAAAACAACCAATAAGCACTAATGCTTATTATACCGCATTAATGTCGGCATCTAGAGGGTTTTATCCTGTCAGTATAAACAAACAGGTACATTGTGGCGTTCATTTCGATCATCCTGTTCTTAGCAAATTAGGCGACACAAAAGAGCGAAAAGTGCATTGCCTTGCCACTGGTGAAGTTATCGCTTATCGAGTTAATGATCATTATCAAAAAGTAGATTATGGCGAAAAAGTGGGATTTTTCTCAACGGGTTTTGTGTTGGTTAGGCACTTGCTAGAGATGGAGCGTGTAGAAGAAGCCGCTGAGGCAGAAAGCAATACCCCGACGGATAACAACACGACGCAAACATCAGCAACAACGACAGAGGCCACTCAATCATCCAATGCCACTACCAATCCAGCTACCGACACCTCAACGCCGTCAAATGAAGCGTCAACTACGGAAACAGCAGAAACTAAAAAAGAAAAACAGCCCGGGCATCGTCTTTATTTTTATAGTTTGTATATGCATCTGGCTGATACTCAATACTACGATGATAACCCCAAAGAGCCTGCACCCGCATTTTGGGAGCAGGATATTTATCGTGTCCGCGTAGGGCATAAGGACTTAGATTACGTAGCTGGGTTAAATATACGAAAGACAGCGGATAGTTCAAAGCGCACTAATATTTTAGCTGTACTACAAGCGGGTACCAAAGTGAATCTAAATCTTGATTTACATGAACAAGATTATAAATGGTATGCCGTTTCGTCTTTAGTGGAAGGATATTGTTCGATTCCGGAATTAACACCTTATGACTATAAGGGAAATAAAATTATTGGTTGGATTTACAACGACACTAAAAAACAACTCACCGACCCGATAGTTGAAATAACGGGAAAAGATAGTAATTTAGTCAAATCCAAAGGGCTAAGAGTCAGGGATAAAGATAAAAATATTATTTCCATGTTACCTGAAGGTACGCAAATTAAAATAGCAGGTACCAAAACGCCAAAAAATTATGTTGAATTAGTTGAAGTGATTCGAGATGGAAGCCCCACTATTCCTTTGCCCGCTGGGAAAAAATACGTTTATTTTGATTGTCTTGAAAATATCATTAGAGGTAAAAAATATAATGAAGTTGTGGTATTAGATGAGCCTTTTCCAATTGAAGCTGGTGATTTAGTCGGACATATTGGTCATAATCAAGATAAGGCGATTGATAAAGAAAAAGATAAAGAGGGAAATTATATTGATATAGACACTCTCCCACCTGAAAAAGGGATGCAAAACAGCCACTTCAAACCCACATTACATGTTGAGTGTTTCACCTGTGAAGACTTACCCAATTACATAACCCAAACGCAAGCTGAAGCGAGTAAAATAGCTGATGAAGAAAAAACATTATTAGCCTTATCCAAAGGCACCAAAATACTGATGCGCCCAAGTCAAGCCGACACCACCGTTGGCACACCACTTAAAGGCAGCAAAATAAAGGTGCTTAGTAAAGAAACCAACATAAACTGGCTACAAATAGAAATTAAAACCTCTGCAACTGACACAAAAACATTATGGATTGAAAATACTAAGGAGAGAGCCAAAAAAGCAAACGCGAATAATGAAATCGAATTAGCCTCAGACACCGAGGCATGGAGTAAACACCCCTTACAAGCTAGCCAATTAACGAGCAGCAATCATAATATTGGCACACCACTCCTACTTGATATGAGTGATAATAACGTGAAAACACACCAGCATCGAGCGGTGGATGAGCAAGATACCTTATGGATATACATAGAAAAAGCCCTTGACGATAAAAATATCACTATGTCGCCCGGTTGGCTATCAACCGAAAGCGAAGGTGTGAAGAAAGTCAGTTGCTGGGATTGGTTTGATTTTAAGCAAATTAAAGAAAATGCTAGCCTGAAAGACATTTATCTGAGTGCTAAAAAAACCTTAAGCAGAAATAAGGATAATGCATCACTTGAACAATACACGCCAACAATAAAAGAGACATTAACAATATTAGACAAGCAATACAATTCTAGCGATCAGAAATATGCGAAGATAGATATTAATAGCTTTAACGGGATAATTAATAAGCCAATATTAGCCTCATCACTGGGTCGCCTGTTAATCCATTATGAAAGTGAATGGTATGGCAAACTGGATTCGGAAGGCAAATTGCCAAAATGGGAAGCGTTAAATAGTGAAATGACAGAAAATGCCAACAATATATTGGATTATTTAACGGAAGGCGACGAAGCAAAACTGGATGCTTATATCAACACGCTAGAAACAAGCAAACAACAGTCAGAAAAAAAAGGTTTTGAAGCGTTAAGCAGAAAAATTGAAAGGTTCCCAGAAGATTATAAAAGTAACCCACAGGAAAAGTTGAGCAAAGAACAACTTGAAATTTATACACAAATACAAAAGCTAGAACAAAAAGTCATGGCTTGGGACAAAACCAAAGAGAAAATCAAGAAAATGTTATGGTGGGATGATGTTGCTAAAGGCTTAGCTAAGTTGAATCAACCCAAAAACACGCCTCCAGAAAATGGCGAGACAGCCAATACCACAACCACCCCAACAGACTCAGCCCCACCTGCTACGCTTAGTGCTGATGGTAGGGCGTGGTTTATTCATCCGGTAGCAATGGTTGGTTATTTTAATGAGAAAATTAATCTTATAAGGAATTATACTTTAGAAAATGCAGAACTCGCGTTAAGGGCTATATACGCGAAGTATGGTAAAGATATGGCAATAATAATTGAAAGAATGTATCGTTCTGAAACTGCACATTTTAAATCTTTACAATATAAGAAGACAGGAACAGGAGGAATGGAGTCTTTTGGTTCACCTCCATATTATGGCTGGGATAAAGAATTTTTTTTATTAAATCCAAATTATACTCCTATAGGAACTACATATTTATTTGAAAATGTTGGGTTGAGTAAGCAGGGAGGAAATGTTCAAATAAAAGATAGGCCTAAAGAGTTTATAATTTTCCCTTCTGTGTTAGCTGCAATGGAGTATTTAGTTTTCTATATTAATAAATATAATGGTAATTATGCTCGTTGGCATTCGACCAATTCTGTTGTTCAAGAAACCTATAAAAACATATTAAATAAAATTATTCCAAGAATTGTTAATAAAATAGAGGAAGAAAATGCAAAAAAAAATTAAAGCTACGATAATATTTGTTTTACAATTTTTGTTAATTTTAAGTATAACATGTAATGCAAATGCCAAATCGATCGATTGTGTATCTATTTTTGAAGAAATAATTAAAGCTAGTGATTTTCTTCCAGAAGTAACATCAAGGGCAACTTTAACTATTGATTTATATGATATTTATGTTAATGATGATTCAATTTTTTTCAAAGTCTATGACTCTGATACAGAAAAAAATAAAAATAGAGGAATGTTGGCTACATTAGGTTGGTTGAAATACAACTATAAACGAAAAAGCATGGAAAATATTACATATGATGAATTAAACCCAGTCAAAGTTATTTATAACAAAGCGTTAGAAATAAAATTTAATCAATGTTTGGATTTTTATAAAATAAATATAAAAGATCTTGCTACTTCAGAATAAATAACGGCGTGGTAAATCATTTAGTTATTTGCACTTTCTGGCTGGAATGGCAAATATCTTCAAAAAAAGGCATACTAAAAGTACATGCAAAAAATTTCAAAAATTATTTAAAAAAGTAATAGGAATATGGGAAAGGAAAGGTATTGATTTTCATACATGGAATAACAAAACCCTCCCCTAAATTTTGTGTATTTGCCAGTTATAGTAAAAAGCACGGTGAAATAATTAAATGGATTCGGGGGAATGCTTTTAATAACTGGTCATACGGAGAAGGTTGATTGCTGGTTATCAACCAAGAGCGAAGGCGTGAAGAAAGTGAGTTGCTGGGATTGGTTTGACTTTAAGCAAATTAAAGAAAATGTCAGTCTGAAAGACATTTATTTGAGTGCTAAAAAAACCTTAAGCAGAAATAAGGATAATGCATCACTAGAACAATACACGCCAACAATAAAAGAAACATTAACAATATTAGACAAGCAATACGATTCTAGCGCTCAGAAATATGCGAAGATAGATATTAATAGCTTTAACGGGATAATTAATAAGCCAGTATTAACCTCATCACTGGGTCGCCTATTAATCCATTATGAAAGTGAATGGTATGGCAAAGTTGATTCAGAAGGCAAATTGCTAAAATGGGAAGCGTTAAATAGTGAAATGACAGAAAATGTCAGCAATGTATTGGATTATTTAACGGAAGGCGACGAAGCAAAACTTGATGCTTATATCAACACGGTAGAAACAAGCAAACAAGAAGCAAAAAAAGGCTTTGAAGCGTTAAGAAGAAAAATTGAAAGGCTTCCAGAAGATTATAAAAGCAACCCACAGCAAAAGCTGAACCAAGAACAACTTGAAATTTATACACAAATACAAAAGCTAGAACAAAAAGTCATGGCTTGGGAAAAAACCAAAGAGAAAATCAAGAAAATGTTATGGTGGGATGATGTTGCTAAAGGCTTAGCTAAGTTAAATCAACCTAAAGACACGCCTCCAGAAAATGGCGAGACAACCAATACCACAACCCCCCCAACAGACTCAGCCCCACCGGCCACGCTTAGTGCTGATGGTAGGGCGTGGTTTATTCATCCCGTGGCGATGGTAGGGTATTTCAACATCAAATCAATAGGCATAGTTACTTATCATATTTATCATGATGGAAACATTGAAAAACATATACCACAAGAAATACTGAAAGGTTATGAACAAAAATATAAATACGTTTATCATGATAAAAATAATAGTGAACATGAAATATGTATAGTCGGTTGGCATACGATTAATAAGAAAAATTTTGAGAAAAAACCTAGAGGAACATTTAAATATCCCGATCATGGAAGGGTTTCGGAAACTAAAACTAATGTAAGCGATGGTTATATAGTAGCTAAAGCTAAATATGAAAATGGTGATATTCATGAATGGATAAAAAAAGAAAAAGGTGTAAGTATTTATGAAAGACTCACTATGGCTAATGGTGATATAGCTGAATACGGAACACATGACCAAGATGGAATTGTATGGCGGCTTTATAAAAAACAGCAAGAAGAAGCGCAATTGGTTAGAATGCCAGATAGTATTAACTATGAAAGCAATGGAGTAGTTATTAAATATGAACTTAAAGAAACTTATCGAAAATATACTAACTCAGATATTCTAGCCGGTTTTATAGGTGCATTAGCTGAAATAAAGGAAAATATCACTGTGACAGGTAGCGCTTATGAGCAAGGTTCATGTTTTCCTAGCGCTTTACACATAAATGGTCAAAGTATTGACACAAAATACATTAAAAAAGATAGAAATTTATCGGATTGGAAAAAAGATAAAGCATTTGTTAATGCTTTAGCTAAATTTCATTTTCGAACTTTTCGAATAGGAGAAGAAATTTATAACTTATTTAGTGGAATATCAGGAGTAGTAGATGGTGATAAGTTACATAATAGTCATTTGCATACAGAAAATTTTGATTTTAATGCTATTAAAATAATTGAATAATTTGAAAATTTAAATTAGCAGGATAACGTGAAATGAAAAAAAATTGTTTAACTTTGATTTTATTTTTTATGTTTTCTATAGGATATGTACATTCAAATGAATCTCCGGATATTTGGGATTTTTATAAAGTTTCAAAAAATTCTGTTTCTGGAGGAGGATCCGATTCTGAAAGAGAAAGTTTAATAGAAAGGTTTTCGAAAATTAAACTCATATTAATTGATGGAAAAGTTATAGTCGATACAATTTGTTTTATTCCATATGAGACAACAACAAAGATGACTTCCCCTTTATCTTATTGGAAAACTCCAGAAAAAGTAAAGGAGTATAAAAAAATTTTTTCAGCGGAAAAAATCCCTTTAAGATATCAATTTGAAGCAATAAAACTTCCTAATAATGACAAAGATGATTTATGCTTGGAAGAAGGTTTGACTGATTTAATAAGGATCGACAATTATTTTGTTTTTTTGACCAAGTCAGGTTACTTGATAACATTTTCGAAGCATATAGAAAAAAATAACGGATCACCTGTAACCTATAGAGGATTTAATTATAAGATACCGAATCGTGAATTTAGTTGGTTTGGTCATCCAATGTTGACTAATAAAAAAATTGTAGATGATATGAATAAGAAGTGTGATTTTCCTGCTGATGGATCTTATTATAATTCATACTTTTATAATGAGTGTGATTTGCACGAATTAGGTTATTATTTTAGTGAAATTAGTAGAACTTTACTTGACAAAATGGACAAAAAGGAATTGATATATCAAAAAGGAGAATATCAATACAATTTAACTAAAAAACAGCACGAAGAGTTTGATTTCGAAATATATTTAAATATTGAAAAAGGTAATAAATTAATTGATAGATTATCCATTTATAAACAGAGAATTTTAGAATCGGCAGCTTTTGAACAGGATTACTATATTGATAAAAATTTTAAGAATATTTGGTTACTAAATTATGTTGGTAGTGACTCAACGCATGATATTGAAAAATGGAGGCATTATAAAATAGATAATAGTGGGCATTTTAAGCTATTGGAATCGATTTCGTGTAAAAAACGTGATAGACAAGGAATCGTAAAATGTCACAATGATTAAGGATAGCATTGGTCAGGATTTAGAAGTTTACACGCCTGATATGAAAGTGCCACACCAGAGACAAAAAGAACTCTGCATGATTCTCATTTACATTCAGGTTTTGATGACAGCTCTATAAAGGAAATAACATAACATAACATGAAAAAACTAGTTACTATTGAAATTCTACTATTGATTACAATATTTGTTACATACAATATTAAAACTGTATATGCAGTAGGGGGAATAGACAAAAATTCTTTATCATATAATAATTTTTACGGGGAAAAATTGGTATCAAACAAAGAATTTATATTATCTATAAATAAAACTTGTAAAGAAGATGCCTCGGGGCCATGCACAATTTCAGAAATAAAAAAAATTATTATCTCCAGTTTAGTAGTCTAAATAACCATGAAATAGCAATTTCTAAACTAAAAAATAATATTGAATTAAAATTGAAAAAAGGAAAAACTAACAATCCATATTCTATGGAGATAGAGTTAATATCTTATAAAAATAATGAAAGAGTAGATTCTATAGTATGTTATGAATATATGAACGATCCCAATAACAGTTTAGCTACAGAAAAATTATACTATTTGAATGATTATAATTTATGGACACTATTTTTCACTTATGATTTAGAATCAACAACAGCTGACAATTGGAGTAAATATAAAATTAATCCTCAATCTGGCAAATTTGAATTAGTAGATAAAGTGCTACAATACTAATTTCCACTAGATAGTGGATATGTAAATACCCCAAACTTAGTACACAACTCACGAAGAAAATCATGCTGCTTGTTTTAGTGTTTTATACTCAATCGGTGTCACGTTATTTAGTGCCTCATGCGGTCTTTCGGTGTTATAAATGGTTAGCCATTCTTCGGTTACCTTTCTTGCTTGTTCTAGATTATTAAATAGATATAAATCGAGCACTTCAGTGCGATAGGTACGATTAAATCGTTTAATATAGCCATTTTGATACGGGCTACCGGGCTGGATATAATCAATGGTTATACCATGTAATTTAGCCCAGTTTATAAAGGTTTTTCCTGTAAATTCTGGCCCATTATCGACCCGTATTTTTAATGGATACCCATGATATTCGGCCAGTTTATCTAAGTAACGGGTAATCCTTACGCCTCACGATT
>NZ_LZGV01000105.1:0-1573 GCF_001690265.1 Gilliamella sp. HK2 | reverse complement strand
TTCGGGAGGGCGTTTACCACGGTGTGGTTCATGACTGGGGTGAAGTCGTAACAAGGTAACCGTAGGGGAACCTGCGGTTGGATCACCTCCTTACGAAGAGCTCGTAAGTGCTCACACAGATTGTTTGTTTAGAAGAAAGAGTCACTTTATTGGGTCTGTAGCTCAGGTGGTTAGAGCGCACCCCTGATAAGGGTGAGGTCGGTGGTTCAAGTCCACTCAGACCCACCAATTCTACTTATTAAGCTGATTTTAGCTTGATTGGTTGATGAAGTGAGACAATGGGGCTATAGCTCAGCTGGGAGAGCGCCTGCCTTGCACGCAGGAGGCCAGCGGTTCGATCCCGCTTAGCTCCACCATTAAAGATATCTCTATTATTCGATGATGAAAAAATTATGTTTGTATTTACTTGAGTTAAAAGATGAGTGAATAGAAAGATAAAGCTCTTTAACAATTAGGAACAAGCTGAAAGAAACGAGTTCTCGTTTTTACGGAAAACTTTTATTTTTGGTTTAATGATATATTTAATAAATGTTGAGTTAAACTGATTAAACTAAAAGTACTGAAGTAAAAAAGAGAAAAAAAGCGTAAATTGAAAACCAAGACAACTGTGAGTTGTAAGGTTAAGAAATTAAGCGTACACGGTGGATGCCTAGGCAATCAGAGGCGAAGAAGGACGTGTTAATCTGCGAAAAGCGACGGTAAGCCGATAAAAGGCGCTATAGCCGTTGATGTCCGAATGGGGAAACCCAGTGTAGGTGGCTACACTATCATATAATGAATTCATAGTTATATGAGGCGAACCGGGAGAACTGAAACATCTAAGTACCCCGAGGAAAAGAAATCAACCGAGATTCCCTAAGTAGCGGCGAGCGAAAGGGGAGGAGCCCAAGCGGGTAGCATGATGTATTAGTGGAAGCGTCTGGAAAGTCGCACGATAGAGGGTGAAAGTCCCGTACATGAAAATGCATGATGT
The DNA here is from genome assembly GCF_001690265.1 of Gilliamella sp. HK2. Lineage (NCBI taxonomy): Bacteria > Pseudomonadati > Pseudomonadota > Gammaproteobacteria > Orbales > Orbaceae > Gilliamella > Gilliamella sp. HK2. Next base: position 600 of record NZ_LZGV01000105.1, on the reverse strand, counting down.
GGAAGCTTATAGAGTAGGGCGGGACACGTGATATCCTGTCTGAAGAAGGGGGGACCATCCTCCAAGGCTAAATACTCCTGATTGACCGATAGTGAACCAGTACCGTGAGGGAAAGGCGAAAAGAACCCCGGGAGGGGAGTGAAATAGACCCTGAAACCGTGTACGTACAATCAGTGGGAGCTGTTACCGTTGGGTAATAGTGACTGCGTACCTTTTGTATAATGGGTCAGCGACTTATATTCTGTAGCGAGGTTAACCGAATAGGGGAGCCGAAGGGAAACCGAGTATTAACTGTGCGTTAAGTTGCAGGGTATAGACCCGAAACCCGGTGATCTAGCCATGGGCAGGTTGAAGGTTGGTTAACACTAACTGGAGGACCGAACCGACTAATGTTGAAAAATTAGCGGATGACCTGTGGCTGGGGGTGAAAGGCCAATCAAACCGGGAGATAGCTGGTTCTCCCCGAAAGCTATTTAGGTAGCGCCTCATGAGTAACTGTTGGGGGTAGAGCACTGTTTCGGCTAGGGGGCCATCCCGGCTTACCAACCCGATGCAAACTCCGAATACTGACAAGTTTAATCATGGGAGACACACGGCGGG
>NZ_LZGV01000104.1:0-21627 GCF_001690265.1 Gilliamella sp. HK2 | reverse complement strand
ATTATCAAATTGATAAAGAAAATTTGCAATTTAAGCTTAAAGAATTTTTATTTGATGATGGTTATAAATATCGTATTATTTATCCAGATCAATTTGAAGTGCTCGATAAATCTGGGCCTTCAAATTTTGAAACGGATAAACTTAGAACTTGTTATCAAGATGAATATAATACGACTTGCAATATAGAATCTTACAACTATTATCATGACCTTTTAGTTAAAAAATTAGCATTACTTCAAGCAAAAGAAAACGAGCCCAAAGATTCTATTGAGGTAATAGATAAGCAAATTAATAAAGCTTGTTTAATGATACCGCCACCAGTTTACCATAATGAAGCGACCACCTTTACCCATAAAATTACCCGTTGTTTAACAGAACAAATAAAACAACAAATAGAAAAAATAGAAAAAATAGATAACAAGCTAAATCAGGTAGAAAATTAACTGGAGAAATGAAGTTTATTTTAAAACTTATGCACTTTGTTTTGGGGCTTGCCTTGTACTGTAAATGTAAATATAAATACCCCAAACTTAGTACATAACTCACGTAGAAAATCATGCTGCTTGTTTTAGTGTTTTGTATTCAATCGGTGTCATGTTATTTAGTGCCTCATGCGGTCTTTCGGTGTTATAAATGGTTAGCTATTCTTCGGTTACCTTTCTTGCTTGTTCTAGATTATTAAATAGATATAAATCGAGTACCTCAGTGCGATAGTTACAGTCAATTTAAGAGATCCCAAAAAAAGAAAAACAGTAAAACAAGCTGAAAAGCCAATAAAAGAGTATTCAGGGGATTAATTGGTAAGGCCAAAGCACCACTGATCCAGTGCTTTGGAAGCAAAATTTATCGTAAAAATACATTACCGCTGCAAGTCGATAAACAAAACTGTAAAAAATTTAAGATGCAGCCCAAAAAGCAGTGACATTAACTTTATCTTGTTGCAAGATAGCACGAATCGGCATTTGATTAACATCATTACCTTTTTCAGCTTGTTCTAACACATGCATTTTGCTTTCTCCTACTAAATGCAAGTATATGTTTTTACTATTTAAAATAGTTGGCAGTGTTAATGTTATACGATCAAGTGGCGCGGTTAATGGTGTCATACCCACAACTTTTCGACCGGATTTCATATCTAAACCCGTTGCCAAATTAGCTGCACCAGGAAATAATGAAGCAGTGTGTCCATCTTCTCCCATACCTAAAATTATTACATCAAATGGCATTGGAATTTTATCTAGCATCTTTTCAGTCATTTCTGCTCCATTAAATGGATTATCACAATTATTCTTCAAGCCAACAAAATTAGCCACTTTTGCATTGTTTTGTAATAAATGAGCTATTACAAGCTTTTCGTTACTGGCATCATCAGTATTATCCACCCATCTATCATCAACTAACGTAATAAAAACTCGGCTCCACTCCATATCTTGTTGGCTGAGTAAAGCAAAAAGTGGAATTGGTGTTTTACCCCCTGAAACAGCAATGGAAGCATGGCCTTTTTGTTCAATCGCCTGTTTTAACTTGTTGACTATATGTGAGGTTAAATCTTCAATCAATAACTGATTATTCTCATATTTATTTAACGTAAACATATTTTATTTTCCTTTATTAGAATTCGTGCCATGAATGCCCATCTTTAGTAATCAATGCAACTGATGCTACAGGTCCCCAAGTTCCGGCTTGGTAAGTTTTTGGCTGTTCATTGTCTAACTCCCACGCTCTAACAATTGAATCGACCCATTTCCATGCAGCCTCAACTTCATCACGATGAACAAATAATGCTTGGCGACCACGCATAACTTCAAGTAGTAAACGCTCATAGGCATCAGCACTTTGTTGATGAAAAGTTTCGCTAAAACTTAAATCAAGTTTAGTAGTTTGCAAATTGTGAGTGCTATCTAAACCTGGTACTTTATTTAGAATCTCAATATCCATACCTTCATCAGGTTGTAGACGAATAGTCAATTTATTTTGTGGTAATTCTGGATAAGATTCACTAAAAAGGTTAAGCGGTAACGGTTTGAAATAGACAACAACTTCAGAACATTTACTTGGTAAGCGTTTGCCTGTGCGTAAATAAAAAGGAACACCTGCCCAACGCCAGTTATCAATGTCAACGCGAATGGCAACAAATGTCTCGGTATTGCTTTTTTGATTTGCGCCATCTTCTTCTAAATAACCTGGGACATTAACGCCATTAACAAAGCCTGCTGTATATTGACCCCGAACTACTTTTTCACGGATATTTGTTTTATCAATTGGTCTAAGCGCATTAAGTACGGCTATTTTTTCATTACGTAGACTATCATCTTCAAGATTCGCTGGTGGTGACATTGCAATCATAGTTAAGATTTGTAATAAATGATTTTGTACCATGTCGCGCATTTGCCCTGCTTTGTCAAAATATCCCCAGCGGCCTTCAATACCAACTTGTTCAGCCACAGTAATTTCGACATGATCAATAGAATTACGATCCCAAAATGACGCAAACACCGTATTTGCAAAGCGTAAAGCTAATAGGTTTAATACAGATTCCTTACCTAAGTAGTGATCAATACGATAAACTTGCGATTCATTAAAGAATTTAGCCACTGAATCATTAATTTCGCGAGATGATTTTAGATCGGTTCCAAGCGGTTTTTCCATTACAATTCTATTTTGTAATTGGTTTAATCCCGCAGCAGCTAAGCCTTGGCAAATAGTACCAAAAGCCCCTGGATGCATTGCAAAATAAAAAATAGCAGGGTTGTTTGAATCAAGTTTATTTTTCAGTGTTTCAAATCCAGCGCGATCATTAACATCTAGTTTATGAAAGTTTAATCGTTGGCTGAATCGTTGCCAAATACTATCGTCTAATGGCTCTGGCATAAATGAGGTTAGGGCATCTTTTGCTACCTCACAATAAGCAGCGTGATCCCAATCAGCACGTCCTACACCTAAAATCTTGGTTTGTTCAGGTAGTTTTCCATATTTTTCTAATTGGTATAAAGACGGTAGTAATTTACGTCTTGTCAAATCCCCTTTAGCACCAAAAATAACTAAATCGCAAGCTGGGATATCAGACATGGTTCTCTCCTACGATGATATAATGTAATCATTCTATTATGTTGGGTAGTCAGTGTACAGGATAAATCATAACAATAGGCATTAGCCTTTATTGATTCGAAAACAAAAAGGTCACCATCACGGTGACCCTTTGTTTAAAACAAGTAATTGGATAATTTTCCAATCAATAAATTATGCGCGAACAAAATCCATATGAACTAATTTTGGTTTAAACGCATGACGTTGTACTGCTTGTACTTTTACTTTAGTTGCTTTTCCGTCAACTTCAATAGTCAATACTTCAGAATAAAATTCTGGTTTTTCTTGCATATTAAAAATTTGGTTGTGATCAAGTACCACAGAGATTGCAGGTTCAGTACCGCCATAAATAATGGCTGGGAATTTACCAGCGTGACGCAGGCGGCGGCTCGCACCCTTACCATGCTCTTTTCTAACTTCAGCTTTAAATGTAAACATATTTATTTCTCTTAATGATTTAAAATAAAACCAATTACAGGCGACCCAGTAGTTGGCTATCAAACTTGCACTTTAATAAAGTGCACAAGATTATAGAGTGTTATCCCAATAAACGCAATCAAATAATCATATTACAATCGAGCAAAACATTGGTTGTGCTTATCGTGTATAGTGTGAATTTTTAAATCAATTCTATTTTAAAACCATAAGTCGATTTTTTATTTGGTGATAATTTCAATGGCGTTGTAATGCAACCAGATTCGACACAAACCATAGATTTATATTCGTCATCACCAAAGTCACTCATTGTTTTAGCTTTATTTACCCATGGATTCCATGTTACTACATCACTTACATTAGTATTAGTTAATCGAACTGTTCGAATGCCATTTGTGATAGTTATTTGGTCACTAGCATTAGTATAAATACGATCAACCTCTTGGTTAAAAGTCAATTGCCCTATTTTTGCAGGTTTATTTTCAACGGCTAATCGATCTTGATAGGTTTCACCTAGTCCTTTGACAACAACGTCTTCAATATTATTGATACCAAAATAAGTATGTAGTGCGCTAGTTACATCAAAATCACCAGAACAACTTAAAACAACTTCACAGGTCTTACCTAAATGAAGGTTTAATGATACAGTGAAAGGTTTGTTGCAATAAGGCGCTGTCTGTTGATTATTGACGAGAGATAGAATGAGATCGACACCATGCTCATCTTCAGTGCAAGAGTCTAAATTCCATTCAACAATACGAGCAAAACCGTGAGACGGCGTTCCTGATTGACCGAACCAAGGCCAGCAAACAGGTACACCACCGCGAATAGCCACGCCTTTTTTAAAGTTTGTTTTGTTGCTCAACCAAATAACAGGAGTTTGCTCATTAATTGGTTGCCAAAATAACAAGTGTGCACCTTGTAATGTCACCGCTGCACAACAAGTTTTATGGTTAATCACCAAAGTAGGGAGTTCGCCATAAGTTAATTGCTTAACCGATGAGCTTAGCGAGACCCCTGATAAGCTATTTTCTAAAATATTTTTGTAAATACTCATACTTACTCCTAAATAACAAATTTTAACAACAGTTAATACCGAAAATTATTAATAATTGTACGCTTTTTAAGTTAATAATAAAAATACAATAGATGCCAAAAGCTTTTTTTACTTTTTTGAAGTAAAATGCCACACTATAAAAAATAGAACAACATACTGGTTATTGTTGTCAAAAAGTTTCAGGAAAGACAGCGTTTATGTATAAAATTCCAATGAGTTTGTATATTCATATGCCATGGTGCGTACAAAAATGTCCTTATTGTGATTTTAATTCGCATACGATAAAAAAAGCCCCCAATTATGAAGCTTATATAGAACATTTGATTAAAGACTTGCAACATGATGCTGCTTTGTGCTCAAACCGCTTAATTCATTCGATCTTTATTGGTGGTGGCACTCCAAGTCTGTTTTCTGCTGAACTCATTGATAAATTATTATCAAATATAAATAAGATCATTCCCGTAGATAATGATGCTGAAATTACTATTGAAGCCAATCCAAATTCTATTGATATAGAAAGGTTTAATGGTTATCAACAAGCTGGTATCAATCGAATATCCATTGGTGTACAAAGCTTTCAAGCCGATAAGCTTGTAAAATTAGGGAGAATACATAATCCCAAAGAAGCATTCACAGCAGGAAAATTAGCCCAAACATTAAATTTAAGAAGTTTTAATTTAGATTTAATGCATGGGTTACCAAGTCAATGTATTGATGATGCTATATATGATTTAAAACAAGCTATTGCTATTGATCCACCTCATTTATCTTGGTATCAATTAACCATTGAACCCAATACATTATTTAGTTCAAAACCGCCTGTTTTACCAGATGACGATAAACTTTGGGAAATTTACCAACAAGGTCATCAATTATTAACTAAACACGGTTACCAGCAATATGAAACCTCTGCTTATGCTAAAAAAGGTTTTCAATGCGAACATAATTTAAATTATTGGCGATTTGGGGACTATTTGGGGATTGGCTGTGGCGCCCATGGCAAATTAACCCAATCTGATGGTAAAATTATTCGTACAGTAAAAACTCGCCATCCAAAAGGTTATTTAGAAGGGCGTTATTTGGATAAATATTATGAAGTTCCAAAACAAGAGTTACCTTTTGAGTTTTTTATGAATCGATTTCGGCTATTTGAGCCAGTGCCAAAATACGAATTTGAACAACGGACTCATTTATCATTACAGATAGTTGAGAAACAAATAACTATGGCCATTGAAAAAGGCTATTTAATTGAAGACGAACAAAACTGGCAAATAACTGAACATGGAAAACTATTTCTAAACTCATTATTAGAGTTCTTTTTATAGCTAAATTAAATATTAATTTCTGACAAAGGCAATTAGAGCCTATCTTTACGATTATTTAACGTAATAGGTACCAACTATTTAAGCAATCATTCGCATAACTTTACAGACATTTTTAAAAAATAAAGGCATAATGTATCCCGACAATGCATTTATTTCATTGTTTTCCTATTCCTTATGTTTTCCCAATAACTTTGTTATTGGGATTTTTTTTGCCTATACTTTGATAACTTCATTGCTTTTAATTATTATTTAATAAAAGTGTGAGAAAGGAACTGCTTTAATTCAGTCAATGAAGATGTTCCTTCCATAGGACCTTTTTTAGATACAGCAAATGCACCACTTGCATTTGCATATTGCAATGCTTTTTCGACTGAATAGCCTGCCAACATTAAACTAACAAACGTGGCACCAAAACAATCTCCTGCTCCTGTTGGGTCAACGGAGTTTACTGTGTATCCATCAACGTGCAACATTTGTAAATAACCTTGCTCGTCAAGCCCATAATAATTAGCGCCTTTACAACCGCCTTTTACCACAATGTGCTTAATCCCTTTTTTAAGCAATCTCATCATTATTTGTTGTTCACTTTCATCATTATTATTTGAAAAATAATTAACTTCGCTTTTACTGGGTAAAAATATATCGGTATATTCCATTATGTAATCAAAAGATTGCTCCATTTCTGGTATATCAAACATTTCTTTACGTAAGTTTGGATCGAATGAAATTGTTCCCCCTTTGTTTTTGATGATATCTAATGCTTTACGCATAGCATCAATCACACGAAAGGAATAAAGCGATGAGCCCATTACATGTAAATGATTACAATCTTTTAATAAGCTTTCATTAACATGATTAAACGAAAGTAAACCACATGCGCTATTTGGAATATTAAAAATAAAATCTCTTTCATTAGAATCTTTATAAGTGACAAAAGCACTACCAGTATTGGCTTTATGATGCATGGTGATACCGTCAATAATAACACCATCATGTTTCAGCCGATTGATACACATCTTGCCAAATGCATCTTTACCAACACAACTAAAAAAGACAACGGGAAAACCTAATTTTGCAACTTGATCTGCAAATATTGCCGGAGCACCACTAACAAACGGACCAATAAACTCTCCTGTTTGATTGAATCGTTGATTTTGTTCTTTGGCTAAGAACTCAACCAGTAGCTCACCAATTGTGCAGATTTTCAAATGCATTATTATCTCTCCAGTATGTTTTGATAAGTCACACAATATTTATTTGAAATAAGTATCTCAAAATTGGCATCCAGGAGTTGCTGATGATACTCTGTTACAGCAGGTCTTGATAACACAACCATATCAAGATCAACGAGTTTTCCCAGATTATTATCATTATTATGAATCAGCCTTTGAGGTAAAATAGCGATATTGTGTGCGGCTTTTTTCATTATTTGTTGATAAGTTTTAACCTGTTCTAAATTTTCAATAATTAATTGATTACCCATATTGATGGCACTTATTTCGAGAATAAAATGCGATACAGGAAATTGATTTAATATAAGGTTGATTATCTTGTTATCCTGTAAAAGATTACCCTCAAGTAAAACGCCACCAATAAGAATGACTTCGGCATCCGTAAATTCTTTTGCTAATTTTGCATTACTAATATCATTCATAATCAGTATTAATGATTTTTTGCAATGTAAAAACGGAATCAATTTTCTTATTAAATTACCATGGCTTAAAAACAACGTATCACCATCATTAATATAACTTAAGCAAGTTTTGACTAATTCAATATCATGGCTATCATTAAAACTTTGCGTATAATTTTGTGTAATGGCACTTGTCTGACTTCCCCCTCCATCCTGAGCAAGATAAATTGCTCCTCCAAAAGAGCGCTTTAAATATCCTTGCTGCTCCAAGTAAGTTAAATCTTGACGAATAGTTACATTCGATACCTGAAGCAATTGTGATAATTCATCAACTTTAACTTCGCCTTGTTTACGAACAATTTCTGCAATTTGCAGTCGTCGTTTTAATAGGGATGAAGATGCTCTAGCCAATTTTATTTCCTATACCGTAGATAAAATGAAGATTGGTGATAATAGAATTAATCCAATGCTTGGTCAATATTAAACTAGCGCATTACATTTTATCTTATAAATCATACCAATAATGATTTATACGTCTTTTATCTAAGCACTTCTCATATATACATGTTAACCATCAAAATGAAAATTTATAAATAATTTTTGTTACGTTTTGAAAGTAATATTGATTTTTGTGATCTATCTCACGTGATTACCACTAGAATAACTTACAATTCGAAAGCATAATTATTAAAAATAAATTTCGAAACGAAAGTTAATTGCTCTATTAAGTCAAAATAAATTATTAAGGGAAAGTCATATGTCTATTATTTCAAGTCACAACATGTTAAAAAAAGCACAAACAGAACACTATGCAGTACCAGCCTTTAACATTCATAATCTAGAAACTATACAGGTCGTAGTTAAAACTGCCGCTGAATTGCAATCACCCGTTATTTTAGCAGGCACACCAGGCACATATAGTTATGCAGGAACAGAAAACATTATTGCTATTGCTCATGAGCTATCTAAAAAGCATCACATCCCTTTAGCTGTTCACTTAGATCATCATGAAGAATTTGATGATATAGCTTATAAAATTAATGCTGGTGTTCGATCTGTCATGATTGATGGTTCACATCTTCAATTTGAAGAAAATATTACCATTGTGAAACGTGTAGTAGATTATGCTCACCGTTATGATGTTAGTGTTGAAGCTGAATTAGGGCGTCTTGGTGGTGTTGAAGATGATTTAGCTGTGGATGCAAAAGATGCTTTATATACCAGTCCTAAACAAGCACTAGAATTTATACAAAAAACCCAAATTGACTCGCTAGCTATCGCCATTGGTACTGCACATGGTCTTTATAAATCAGAACCTAAACTGGATTTTGATCGCCTATCCGAAATTCGCTCAATCACTGATATTCCACTCGTGTTACATGGCGCTTCAGGTGTTCCTGATAAAGATGTTCGTGAATGTATTAAACGTGGAATTTGTAAAGTCAATGTTGCAACCGAATTAAAAATGGCATTTTCAAATGCCTTAAAACAATACTTTATTGAATATCCTGAGGCTAATGACCCTCGCCATTATATGAAACCAGCTAAAGCGGCAATGAAAGAAATTATCAAGAAAATTATTGCCACATGTGGTTGTGCCGGTAAGTTATAGAGGAATTAGGAAGATGATCTACACATTAACACTTAATACCGCAATTGATATGAATATTCGTTGCCAAGGGCTTAATCCTAATTATGTCAACCGCACATCGCATACTCAATATAGCCCAAATGGTAAAGCGGTCAATGTTTCAATTGTCTTGCACAAATTTCTAAAACCGACTTGTGCATTAGGTTTTTTTGGCGGATTTTCTGGAAAATATATCGTTGATGAATTGACAAAAATGCAGATTGAAACAAAGCCTTGTTTTATTGATGATATAACACGTATCAATGTTTTTATTAATGATGGGCAAAATGAATATAAATTGGTGGGTAAAGGCCCTTTTGTTCCTGATAATAAAAAACAAGAATTGCTAGGATTAATAAAATCACTAAGCAGTAACTGTTATTTAGTTATTAGCGGTAGCTTACCAAATAACATTGAACCCGAATATTACCTATCTATTTTAACTCTATGTAAAGTCAAAAATATTCAAGTTATCCTCGATATTAGCCATCCAATATTAAGTGATTTACTCGCTTATAAACCTTTATTAATTAAACCCAATGATGATGAAATCAAAGAAATTTTTGGTTTTGAAACCCAAACGACATCGCAAATTATTACCGCATTAGAAAATATTCACGCACAAGGTGCACAAAATATTTTATTAACTATGGGGGCTAAAGGACTCTATTTTTCGAATGGAACACATATTTGGTTTTGCAATGCTGTAAAGATCAAATTAATCAGCTCCGCTTGTGCTGGAGATGCGTCACTAGCAGCCTTTCTTAGTGAATGGTTGCCTGATAGGGAAAATATTGAAAGATCAATGAAAAAAGCATCGGCAACGGGGGCGAATGTTGCTGAATCAGATGGATTAGGTTTGCTAGATAAGATCTATATTTATATGAATCAAATTGAAATTACCCAAATAAAATGAGGGAATAATTATGAAAAAAATATTAGCTATAACAGGTTGCCCAACCGGTATCGCTCATACTTATATGGCAGAAGAAGCTTTGAAATCCGCAGCTAAAAAAATAGGCGTTGAAATTAAAGTAGAAACCAATGGCGCAGGTGGGATAGATAATGCCATTACAGATGAGGATATAGCGAACGCTATCGGCGTTATTATCGCCGCTGATAAAGATGTCAATCCCGATCGTTTTAATGGCTTGCCTGTTATTGAGGTTCCTGTAAAAGATGGTATTCATAAGGCTGTAATGCTTATTGAGCAAATAATTTCAGGCAATGCGCCATTACGTAACGGAGCTGCCAATAATACACAAAAATCGGTACCCTCAAATCAACAACCCGTGACACAAGAGTCAATTGGTCGCCAAATTTACAAACACCTAATGAGCGGTGTATCTAATATGCTGCCTTTTGTTGTCGCAGGTGGTGTATTAATCGCACTCTCATTTTTATGGGGGATTTACTCGGCCGATGAGACAAATGCACAATATAATCAATTTGCCGCATTGTTGATGAAAATAGGCGGGCAAGCATTTGGTATTATGGTACCCATCTTTACGGGTTTTATTGCTTACTCAATTGGAGGTAGGCCAGGGTTAGTGGCAGGTTTTGTTGGCGGATTGATTGCCAATATTACAGGTGCAGGGTTCTTAGGTGGCATTATTGCAGGCTTTGCAGCAGGCTACTTAATGCTATATGTCAAAAAATGGTTAGATAGACTTCCTCGTTCATTTGAAGGGCTAAAATCTATTTTTATCATGCCGTTAATTGGTGTTTTTGTGATTGGTGCAGGCATGTTCTTATTAGGTGACCCAATTGCAGCAGTTAACCATGCAATGAAATCATTTCTTGAATCATTACAATCAGCTAATCCTGTTTTACTTGGCATAGTCATTGGTGCTATGTGTTCCTTTGACTTTGGAGGTCCAGTAAATAAAGCCGCCTATGTAACAGGGACTATGCTACTAGGCGAAGGTAACTTTTACTTTATGGCTGGAGTTTCAGCCGCATGTATTGTGCCACCTTTTGTCATTGCTTTCTCAACAACGATATTTCGTGGAAAAGCATTTACTGAGGAAGAGCGTGCAGCTGGAATTGTAAACTATATTTTAGGTGCTACACACATCACTGAAGGTGCGATTCCTTTTGCGGCTAAAGATCCATTACGAGTCATTCCTGTCATGATGTTATCGTCCACCATCGCATCGGTATTGACTTTTTTAAGCCATATTCAAGTTCCCGCACCACATGGTGGTTTTCTTGTACTTCCATTGGTAAATAAACCTTTTCTATGGGTAGCTTGTATTTTTACTGGCGCGCTTGTCGGAGCCATATTATTAGGCTTAATTCGAATTCACCAAAATAGACAATTAACAATTAACAATTAACAATACGATATAATTAACTAATTGATATACCGATAATTTTTCGGTGCATCAAAACTAAAAGGACAATAAATGAGCGATTTAAAACTTACTATCGATGATATTAGAATTATAAGCGGGTGTTATTCTAAACAAGATGCCATTCAATCAGTATCAGAAGCGATGATAAAAGCAGGTCTAGTAAAAGATGATTATACACAAGCCATGTTTGATCGAGATACCCAAATCTCTACATTTTTAGGTAATGGTATTGCCATTCCTCATGGAACGACTGATAAGCGTGATAGTGTCATCAAAACAGGCTTAAAAATAATTTACTATCCAAAAGGGGTACTCTGGGATCAAGATGATAACATAGCTTATGTTGTTATTGGCATCGCAGCGAAAGCTAATGAACATCTCGATATTTTACGACAGTTAACAAAAGCTGTAATTGCTGAAGATACGCTCGATCGTATTAAAACGATTAAAACCGCTGAAAATCTATTAGAAATACTACAAGGTAGTTGCTAAAAGATTTATTTTATTTCATGTCAAAAGATCATTTCAATACAATAAGGTTGAACTTGATTTTCATCCCAAAAACCGACAAATACTACCTCTATGATATAAATAAAAATCATAGAGGAACCCATTATGCTACAGCATTTAACACCATTTCCAACAACAGGTGGTGGAGTATACCTTATCTAAAATTCATCTCTTATTAGCTAAAAATAGCTAACTATTTGGGTGTTAGGTGCACGTTTAGTTGCACTAAACTTGATGTATGATATAAGGAAAAAGGACTATGATGTAGCAGAAAGAACGGCAAATCGAATATGATAAAAATCATTCAGAAAAGCTATTGATTTTATTGAAGTTTTTTATTTTACTAAATAATAGTAAATAATAACGTTACTTCTTTTGCGACAAGGCTATTTTATGATGCACTGCCCCATACATAAAATAGACTGCTTAATCCTGATAAACCCTATCAAGTCGGGGGATAACTGATATCACTTTATCAAACTCAGCCAAGGTGGGTTATACCTCGTCGTAATGATTGATTTATTGGATTGAAATGTGATTGGTCGGCAAATAAGTTCACCTATTAATAGGTATTTAGTTTTTCCGATAATAGCTGAATATCGTCAGAGTAATATGAAAAGCAATATTACCTTAATACCAAATTGATTGAGGCGATTACTATCTAATATTTTGGCGAAGATCAAAATCTACTTAATGGTTAAAATTAAGTTTTCTTATCTCTTTTCAACCAAACTTTTAGCGTGTCAATATGGTAGTCAAAATAATTAACTTATTAATATTAAAAGCATTTACATTGGTAAATAAAAAGTTTATTGGATAATATTATATACATTACTTCAATAATCTGTTGAGATAGAAAAACAATCATATATAATTCATAATCATTTTGTAAATAACATCACTAAAAGTTTTAATAAGTTGCATTTAAAGGAGAGAAAACGCCATGGAAAACAAGCTTAATCGCCTGCTAGGTCAATTAGGTGAAGGATTAATGGGTGGATTACTTGATAGTTTAGGGGGCGTTAGCCATAATCGCTATACCTTAACCGTTGACGGGCTGACCGCACCGATTTCAGTTTTGCATGTTGACGGTGATGAGCAGTTAAATCAACCTTGGCATTATGTGGTTACCTTTACCAGCCCTGACAAAACCTTATCGCCCGATGCGTTTCTTAATCAAAAATCGACTTTCTGCTTTAATCCTGTTATTAACAAACCATTAACTTCCGCTATTCGTTCACTAAGCGACTTGCCGGCCGTGACGAATAAACGCACCTTGCATGGGGTCATCACTGAATTTAGCCAGCTATCAGTCAATAAAGATGAAGCTCATTACCAAGTCGTGTTATCTTCGTGCTTAGCACGGCTGGCTGTGGGGAAAAATAGTGCTATATTTCAAAATCAAAGCGTGGTCAGTGTGGTTGAAGAAGTACTACGCAGCCACGGCTTTACCGGCATTGATTACCGGTTAGCGCTCAAAGACAGCTATCCTGAACGGGAGTTTATCACCCAGTGGCAAGAAAGCGACCTGGAATTTATTCAACGCTTATTGGCCGATGTCGGTATCTGGTTCCGCTTTGAAACCCATGCCGAGCATGATTGTGATGTGATGGTGTTAAGTGATTATGAACAAGGCTATGTACAGGTGGCCAATATCGACTATAAACCGCCGAGTGGCATGGCCGATACGGGCATAGAAAGTGTTTGGGATATCACCTTACATAGCGAAGTGGTACCCGCCTCTGTGACCGTTCAAGACTACAACTACCGTGATGCCAAAGCCGATTTACTCACCGATATCAACACCCAACCGAAAACCACCACCACGCAAGGCACTGATTACCGTTACGAAGAGCATTATAAAAGCGGACAAGGTCAGCAGAGCAAGCCAAATGATAAAGCCGTTAACTCCAACCAACCACAAACCGCTAACCCGTCACCGCAAGATGACGGTATTGAGCAAGATAACGACATTGAAAGCGGTCAATGGTATGCCCGTATTCGCCATGAGCAGGCGATTAGCCAGCAAATAATCCTCACGGGTAAAAGCAACCGCTATCAATTAGCCCCAGGGCAACTTATTAACATCACGGGCAGTCCGTTAAAATCGATTGAAGAAGGGGTGATTATTTTAAGTGTGCAAGGACAAGGTAACCGTACTGATGCCTATGCACTCACCTTTACCGCCATTCCCTATCAAGCCTTAAAACCTTATCGCCCCGCGCCTATACGCTGGCCACAAGTCAGTGGCACCTTACCCGCACGGGTCACCAGTCCCGATAATGACACCTATGGCTATATTGACACTCACGGGCGCTACCGAGTTAAATTCAACTTTGACTTAAAAACGTGGAAAAAGGGCACTGAAAGCTTATGGGTACGCTTAGCAAAACCTTATTCGGGTAACACTTATGGTTTTCACTTCCCGTTAATTGACGGCACGGAAGTGGCGATTGCCTTTATGAATGGTAATCCCGATAGGCCGTATATTGCCCATGCCATGCACGACAGCGCCCACCCAGACCATGTGACCACCATTAACAAACACCGCAATGTCATTCGTACCCCCGCCAACAACAAACTGCGCATGGATGATAAACGCGGGCAAGAGCATATCAAACTCGCCACCGAATACGGCAAAACTCAGCTTAATTTGGGGCATTTGGTCGATAATAAAAAAAGCCAACGCGGTGAAGGCTTTGAACTGAGGACGGATGAATGGGGCGCGATTGCTGCTAATAAAGGCTTATACTTAACCACCCAAACCGAGCCGAAAGCGCAAGGCAAACAACTGGATATGCAAGCGGCAATAAACCAACTGGAAAATGCCTTATCGATTGCCAAAGCCCTACAAAATGCCGCTACCCAGTCCGACGCACACAGCGCGGATACCGACAGTCAAGACCAGCTTAAAGCCAACTTAACTCAGCTAACTCAAAGTGGCCTACTGGCCTATGCGCAAGAAGGCATTGCCTTAACCAGCCCAGAAAACATCCAACTGACAACAGGCAATAGCTTAACCCTAACCAGCGAAAACCAAACCGATATCACCGCATTAAAAAACATCACCGTATCATCTGGCGACGCAATAGGGCTATTTGCCCATAAATCAGGCATGAAACTGTTTGCCAACCAAGGCGATATTGAGGTTCAAGCCCAAAATGCCAACCTTAATATGGCTGCCAAGCAAGATATAAAAATAGACAGTGTTGATGGTGAAACACAGATAACAGCTACTAAAGCGCTGACCCTAATCTGTGGTGGCTCTTATATCAAAATCAGCAGTGCAGGCATTGAACTGGGTACACAAGATAATATTTATCTTAAATGTAATGTCATGCAAAAGATGGGGGCACATAATATGTCAATCATAAATAATTTAGCCGACGAAGTAAAATGCCAAAATACGCAAAATCAACAGGCTAACGATCAGCAAGCTACAATCGATATCGAATAAAAAGGTCAAAGTATGTTGAGATGTGGACAAACAACCATTGATTTAAATAAATTATCGGATAATGCCTTGGCAATAACACGAATACTTGTTGATGAGTCGCAGGTTTATAAAAACCGTTGTTTAGCACTGCTTGATCCATTTTTAACTCCAATTGATGAGCCCTTTATGAAATACTTTCATAATCAACTTCGATTATATAAAGTACCCATAAGCCATCCATCAGTATTAAAAACAAAGTGTCCATGGCTAATAGAACTGGATCTTAGAGACAAATACGAGCAAGCCGTATTAAGTTTTATGCTTGATCGAGCACTCAAACAGCTAGCTCCGCAATCGATTGCTGTAGGGACAGGTCAGCAATATTGTGCTTGGTTATTTACCCATAAAAAAACCGAAAGTATAGCCAAAGATTTAGGGTTACGCACAATCCAAAAACGAGGGAGAGATAAAAATATACTGCTACGATACTACGATCCCGCTGTCTTTTTTCAGCTAATGAGTATATTAGACAGCAACCAACAAAACAAACTATTAGGCAATATTGAAAAATGGGCAATGCTAACTCGACAAGGTACCCTTAATATTAAACAGCAGATCGAACCCGTACAATTCTCCTTAATGGGTAGTTTATGGATCACAACCGATCAACATCAAAAATTGGATTGTATTGGAATTAATAATCAAATTATTCGTTCAGAACAAATAAAACATCCAGCAAAAAATATTGATGAAATTCAATCATTACAAAAAATTACTCCTTGTTTAATTCGTTTAATGAATAACAATATTCACGAAAAAGAATTAAAACTTGAATGGGCAAAATTGGCATTAAAATGGGGGCATGATTTTGATTGTCACCCCAAAATTGAAAGTAAAATCAAGCAATGTACGGATCTTGGTAAATATTATCGACTTTTGGGCGAATTGAATAAAATAAGATCAGATAATTGGCAAATATATTTACAAGAACTGAATGAAAAATAAGGGATTGATGAGGATTAGACATGAGTGAACAAAGCGAAAAAAAACAGTGTGATTGCCAAAGAGAAGGACTGGCTATTTTTCCTACCCGTTATACGGTAGTTCCTACTTATATTAAAAGTGCTTGTCCAACATGGGCAAAGTTAGACGGAGTAACTACTGTTTCCTTAAATAAGGATTACCAGTATCATGTTCGCCGAATTAGAGCTGGGTTTATTTATATTTATTTACCTTCAGACGCAGACAGTTCTAATGAAGACAGTTCTAATGAAGACGCTAGCTCACAAAGTGAATCCGCACAAGAGGAGTTAGAAAACCGTTATTGGTTAATTTATAGTGTTGATGATGAAGGTCGGTTTACAAAACTAAATGGCATGCAGTCGACAAAATCGGTTGATGTGAACGAAAACGGATCCTACCACTGCCCAAACTTATTAAGTAACCCTACGTTAAATGCTTTTCTTACTATACCGAACCCTTCGCGTTACAGTAAAGTTTATATTGCTTATAGTGAGTTTCCTTGGACTGTTGAAGCGATGCAAGAATATCGCAAAACACCAACCCCACGTATGCAAGAATTAGATATTGAGGCTTGGCAAAATAAAAACTATAACCAAGAAAGTGCCACTATTGCCTCAGGACGATCAATTACTGATATTTTAGATTTTAATTTTGATTTTATCCAAAAAAATGCCTTGCCTGATACAAAACATGAATTTTATCAAAGTGCCCAATCAGTCAATGCTATGCAAGGTCCACTGTGGCTGTATGATAAAAAATCAATTTTATTAAATAACGATTATCAAAAAATCACCCAAATTAATACAACTGAACAACCGTGGGCGATTTTTAAAGCCAATACCAATGAATCGGAGGAACAGCTTTCAGCTGAAATGCACGATTCATATGTACAAAAATTACATAGCACGATGCAAAGTTATAGCGGTGATCATGGGCAACCAATGTTGCTAGCATTGGATGATGCAATAGGGGTAGCGCTCGATCTCAACAACTACTATACCGATATTTTTGGTCACTTGGGTCAATTTAACAAAGAAGCCGATATGGAATTAGATGTTAAAGAGATGATGAAAGTGGTGGAAACCTATTCCGAATATCAAGTAGCGCAAGAAGATTTCAAGTTTTCCCCTACAAATGACGAACTCTATTTAGCGACAGCAAATGGTAAAAGGTTAGCAGATATTGATTACCAAGAAGCATTTTCATTATCACAATTAAAAGATATAAGCGATAAAGAATATGAAAGTATTTCGCAATATAACAAACATAAAATAGGAGGTAAATTTAAAGTAAGGGGTATTATTGATAATATGAATAAGATATATGGTACGCCTAAAGCTGAAGATGGACTTAAGGCACCTATAAATCGTAATTATTATCAATTAGTCAAATCATACATTTTATTGGTTAAAGAGTATTTTTATGGCAAACCGCTTGGGCATGAATACTATTACCGATTTATGAAATTTTTAAAATTGAATTATTTTGGTGAAGGTCCTTCAATATATGAAAGCCCCTGGTATAGCGATCAACTAATTAACGGAGAATACCTAGAAAACAGCATTTATGCTAAAGCTATAAAATATTCCTCGTTTAGTTATGAAGCCCCAATTGAAGAAATTAAGCAAGATGCCAAATTATTGGATAAAGTTTATAACGCATTGATAAAAGAGTATTGTGACAAAGCAAAAGAACATCAATCGCTTCTTTATAGAAAAACACAAAATGAGTTTAAAAAATATAAACGGTGCTTGATTTCTCACCATTTTGAAAATGTGGAAAAAAAATTTAACCAACATATTAAGCAAATTGCCAGTGAGCGAGCCAAGCAACTTATTAATTGGATTAAAGAAAGCCATTATTTAACCTTTGTGAATGATCTATCGTACGAACGTAATATTGAGCTCGACAACAACAGTGCGGTATGGGGTAAATGCCAAACTAAAATAGAAGAAGAATTGAATATTGCATTAAAAGAAGAAGAAATAAAAAAACATCAGAAACAAGAGTTATTAAAAATTAACCTTAATGGTTATTATTTTACCGCAGTGGTTAACCGCACTTTTGAAGGGTTAGAACAAACCGAAGAAGGCAATGCCTTTATTGAACAGCTGTTAGATATCCAGCAATTTAGTATTGAAGGCGAAACCTATATCCATATTAGAACCTCGATTGCGGCATTATTATGGCGTACAATCAGTTATGACTGGCAGCTAACTTGGGATGTATTAAAAGAAATTTTTAAAGCAGTTAAAGATAATATAGATGAAGAATATGCTGAAGAAGCGCTTACAAAAGCAATTAAATCCAACATATCAACCTATATCGTTAATTTACGCAAAGCCAACCTAGTGCTAGAACATATCATGGAGTTAAAGAAACTGCAAAATAAACAGGGGTTAACTACTATTGCGATTGATACCAGCTTTGGTAAACATAACATTATTACCCGTTGGTTTAGCAATTACGACAACCCGGGTACCATGAATAATTACACGTTAAAACTGTATGATAAACTGGTGGCAATGTGTAAACCGATTAACACCTGTTTATACAGCTTAGGGGCAATGATTGCCGAAACCGCTGCCTTGGCGCTATCTGGCGTTGTTTGGAAAACAGCCGTCACTTATGCGCATATGAAATATCAAATTATGGCGACTTATAAAACCTTTAAAGCGCAAAGCTTTGTGGGGGTGCCCGTGGGTGGTGGTTTGCATGTTTTGCTTAGCACTTACCCTGCTCAAGTAAAAAAAACCTTAAAAGAACTGCGTGACAGTTTAAACAGCGCCATTAAACAGCTTGATAAACGCTTTACCGAACAATTTGTTGAGCTCGATCACCTATTTAAAAAGCAAGTTAATGTGGTGTTTAAAATTTTTTCTGAACAGGCAACTCAACAATTAACCACTAATCAAATTCATCTGCGTAGCGCAAGGTTAGGTTTTTTAGTAGGGGCGTTTGAAGCCTATAACTGGCGATACATTATGAATAAAGAGCCTTCACTATTTGCTAACGATACCGACATTTTATTAGAAAAAGCCATGGCAACTAGTTCGTTAGCAGCCGCCGTTGCCGACACCGTAGCATCAACTATTTTGGCACGTAACCCAAGGGCAATAAAGGGCTTTCGGTATGCTAAAACAGGCTTTGGCGTGTTTACCGCGTTAACTTATTTTATCTCTGCGGTTGAAATGGGGATAGGCGCTAAGGACAACTACAAATATGGCAATTCATATGCCACTTGGTCGGGAGGGTTAGCGTGTGGACTAAACACGACGGCTGGTGGATTATATGTGTTATATGGGTTATCGTACCGTTATGAATGGGTACAAACCCTGTTCCGTGTAAAAATTCAGAAACTAATCTTGCGCAAAGGGCTTCAACAAGCCTTTAATTTAGGCGCCTGCCGATTATTACTATTCCGTGTTGCTGGAGCGGTTGGAGGGTTAGCGGCACTATTAACATGGATTTATGAAATTTGTAAAGATAACGATATTCAAATTCATCTTAAATTTTCAGCACTAGGCAAAAAAAGAGATGAGCAAAAATTTACCAATGCCGCGCAACAGGCTAACCATTTTACAGCCATTGCTGAATTAAAAGGTTTTTTTGACGATGCGATCTTTTCCACTCAACAAGCAAATAGTGCGTCGCAAATGCCCCCTAAAACCGAAGATCAAAGCGATCAAGATCAATTGCAACACCCCGCCATTATGTTACAAATTGAGCAGGAAGTATTAAAATGGTTGGATTAATGGTTGCACAAGGTGATTTATCATCGCTTTATTAATAAAAAGCGGGTATAGCCCCCCGCTTTTAATGCATTCTTTGTTCATCTTCTTCTATCGGAGGGTATCCTGACCATTCGCTAGGGTGATTAACCGCCCCCATTTTTAATGCATATTTACGCCATAATTGCGCACGGGGAATATCTTGCTCTTCGCGTTTATAATAATGACTTAACGACGTTATGATAATGTGATTACCTTGAATGGCTTCTTTGGTTAAATAACGCTCTTTTAGCTTTGACAGTTCGCCAACTGTATTGCCCAGTAATACATCAAAGGTGTTTCTTGGCCATTTTGCATAAATGTGTATTTCCCACCCTTCCTGCATATTTAGGTTATAAAACCCATTAAGAAAATGAAAGCGATCATAGATCCAATCTTCATCGCATACCTTTTCACGAGCACTATATTGGGAGCGATATTTGGTTTTTTGGCGCTTCAATTGAGTATTAAAGTCATATCGATTAGACATTATTACATCAATCAATTGCCATAAGTTATCATCAGGGTGCAATTGATAGGCTTGCTCAAGTAAGGTAAAGGCTTTATATTCATCGACTTTGGTACCTAAGCCTTGCATATACATAAACGCTAATGTCCTTATTGCTGGGACAAACTGTTGGTTTGCTGCTTGTTCATAAAGCGTAAAGGCATGATTTTCATTTTTATCAACCCCAATACCAAATAGATAAAAATAAGCCAAATTGGTTTGCGCTAAAGCATGCCCTTGGTTGGCGGCTTTTTGGTACCATTCAATGGCTTTTTGTAAATCAGGCTCGACCCCTTGGCCATATTCACTCAAAGGGTAAACTCCACGGGGATAATATTCAATGGGTAAGCTCATTTTGTCGAATCGGGCAAATTGTGCTTCGATTTTAGGTAGTTCAGGGTCGATATTGTTGCCATTTTCGTCAAAAATATACAATCGAGGCGCTTTACCGCCTGATGCGTTTTCGTAAATATAACCAATACTATTTTGAGCATCGACATTGCCTTGAGCAGCCGCTTTTTCAAACCAACTTAAAGCAACTGGAAAGTTGTTTAACTCATCACGGTACATTGAGCCTAAGTTATATTGTGCTTTAGCCAGTCCCTGAGCGGCCGCTTTTTCAAATAATAGCCGCGCTTTAGTGTGATCCCCTTTTTGGTAAAGCAAATTATCGCCGTAAAAAATTTCGCCCAAGGTGTTTTGGGCAATGGCATCACCACTTTCAGCCAGTTCAGTGCACAGTTTCATGTTTGCTTCATCACGTGAAAGTTGGCAAGTGGGTTGCTCCGAGGCGCTAGGCATCAAGCGAGTTTGGGGCGCATTGGTATGATGATTGCCCTTGGCAAAAGCCGACATC
>NZ_LZGV01000103.1:0-31514 GCF_001690265.1 Gilliamella sp. HK2 | reverse complement strand
TGATTGAAGTTGATGATTGTATAGAGATTGACTTTAAATTGTTTAATAAATGAGAGAGCAGTTTGTTCCGGATTGAGCAATTGCAGTGGATATGAGATAATACACAGTAATTGAGAGAAGAGAAGACAGGATATGTCTGGCGGTAATAGCGCGGTGGTCCCACCTGACCCCATGCCGAACTCAGAAGTGAAACGCCGTAGTGCCGATGGTAGTGTGGGTATTACCCATGTGAGAGTAGGGTGCCGCCAGACTTTTAAATTTAGTGAAGCCCAGCAGTGATGCTGGGCTTTTTTACGTTTGGTATTTTATTTAATGGAGCGCTTATTTGTATAATAATATCTAGAGCGGATAGTCCGAAGAATAACGTATTGAAGATGATAAAATGAGTTCACTAATTGCCTTTAATAAACCGTTTAATGTTGTGACACAATTTTCGGTGCATGAAAAATATCAAATATTAAAAGACAGTTATTATACTAATAGCTCTTTACTTAGAGTACGTTTATTGTTAGTTCATCAACTGGTTATAAAAGGTTTTTCCCTAATTGAGATGAAAAAATTTTAATGATGGCAGTGGTTACTAAGTTTGGCTTAATGTCGGTCAGCATAAAACTGTAGTTTTATGCTGACCGACATCCTAGCTAGTAGTTTGCGGGTTGGTAAATTAGGTAACTTTGTTGAGTTATCCACTTTTTCAATACAAGATGAAAGTGCCAAATAATTATTAATACCATGATGATATATTCTAATATGAGTATTTTCTTATCACGGCTGGTTGTAGGCTACTGTTATTGTAATTATCATTAATTAATGTTGGAATATGTGGTTGCTTATTTTGTTGAGCAAACTTTTTATGAACTATTATATAGTTTATATAAAGATATATTTACATGATTAATTCATTTTTTTATTTATTTATTGCCACATGTATGAAACAATTTAGGTATTAAAAATAATTTTTTTGAGGTAGTCAGTGATCGATAATGATGGCTACCGTCCAAATGTAGGAATAGTTATTTGCAACAGGTATGGTCAAGTACTTTGGGCTCGTCGATATGGGCAAAATTCTTGGCAGTTTCCTCAGGGCGGAATAAAAATAAACGAAACGCCTGAACAGGCAATGTTTCGTGAATTAAATGAAGAAGTTGGTTTATCGTCAAAAGATGTGAAGATTTTATCTGTTACTAATGGTTGGTTGCGATACAAACTACCCAAAAGGATGATCCGTTGGGAAAATCAGCCAGTTTGTATTGGTCAAAAGCAGAAGTGGTTCTTATTAGAATTGATATCTGATGTGTCAGCAATTAATCTCAATATGTCTTCAACACCTGAATTTGATGATTGGAGATGGGTAAGTTATTGGTACCCTATTCGTCAGGTTATTGCTTTTAAAAGAGATGTTTATAGAAAGGCAATGAAGGAATTTTCTTTACCTGTGTTTACTATACAATCTGAAATTGCACCCCCGATGACTAATGTTTCAAAAAAGAAACGTTTTAACTTCTTTGCTCATAAACGAAAAAACAAAAAGCGTATTAAAAAATGAATCAATATTTACAATTTCCTAATTTTGATCCGATAGCTTTTTCTATTGGACCTATATCACTTCATTGGTATGGTGCTATGTATTTATTTGGGGTACTCGGTGCTCTTTACTTGGCTAAACGCAGAGCAAATAAACCGAATAGCCAATGGACATCACAGCAAGTTGAAAATTTATTATTTTGGGGATTTTTAGGCCTTTTTATTGGTGGGCGGTTAGGTTATGTGTTCTTCTATAACCTTGATGCTTTTATTAAAGATCCTGTGATTTTATTTAAAGTCTGGGAAGGAGGTATGTCTTTTCATGGTGGCTTAATTGGCGCTGTTTGTGTTATTGCTATTTTTGCTAAAAAGACAAATAAAAGTTTTATGCAAGTAGGCGATTTTGTTGCTCCTCTAGTTCCTATTGGTCTGATGTTTGGGCGGTTTGGTAATTTTATTAATGGGGAGCTTTGGGGACGAGTAACTGATTCGCCTATAGGTATGCTATTTCCAGCTTCCTCGCATGCTGATTTTATGTATGTTCAGACTCATCCAGAATGGTTTTCTCTATATTCTCAGTTAGATGGTATTTTACCAAGACATCCATCGCAGCTTTACGAAATGCTATTTGAAGGTGTTGTGCTGTTTATTATCTTAAATATTTTTATTCGAAAACCAAGACCAACGGGGGCTGTATCTGGGTTGTTTTTGCTTTGCTATGGTTTATTTAGATTTGTTATAGAATTTTTTAGACAGCCAGATGAGCAATTAGGTTTATTTTTAAATATTTTTAGTATGGGGCAAATTCTATGTTTACCAATGATTATTGGTGGCATTTTAATGATCTTACTTGCGTATAGATTTAACAAGAAGGCAAAAATACGATGAAACAATATTTAGCGTTAATGCAAAAAATTTTAGATGAGGGTACCTCTAAGTCAGATCGAACAGGTACAGGAACGCTATCTATTTTTGGTCATCAAATGCGATTTAATTTACAAGAAGGCTTTCCCCTTGTGACAACTAAAAAATGCCATTTACGTTCAATTATTCATGAATTACTTTGGTTTTTGAAGGGTGACACAAATATTAATTATTTAAAAGACAATAAAGTAACTATTTGGGATGAATGGGCTGATCAAAATGGTGATTTAGGTCCTGTATATGGTAAACAGTGGCGAGCATGGGGTGCTGATGATGGTCGTCAAATAGATCAAATTTCGCAGTTAATTGAGCAAATTAAAAATGATCCTGACTCTAGACGTATGATTGTTTCTGCTTGGAATGTCGGTGAATTAGACAAAATGGCATTAGCACCGTGCCATGCTTTTTTCCAATTTTATGTTGCAAATGGTAAGCTTTCTTGTCAGCTGTACCAGCGTTCTTGTGACGTATTTTTAGGGTTGCCGTTTAATATTGCAAGCTATTCTTTGTTAGTTCACATGATCGCACAGCAATGTGACTTACAAGTGGGGGACTTTGTGTGGACCGGTGGTGATACACATCTTTATTCAAATCATATGGAACAAGCCTATTTACAATTAAGTCGTGAGCCAAAAGTATTACCAAAATTAATAATTAAACGTAAACCTCCAACAATTTTTGATTATAATTTTGAGGACTTTGAAATTATGGATTATGATCCTTACCCAGCGATTAAAGCCCCTGTTGCAGTTTAAAGCTTGGTAAAGAATTTTTAGGAAATAGATACATTTTGTGTATGTTTTATTGCTAAATAAAAATGAGAAAATAAATATTAGGGATTAATCAAATTATTTCCTAATGTTTATTTTAAATTATCATTTTTACTCAAAACAAAAATTAAAGGAAATATTTATTTAAATGTAAGTATTTTATTTTCTGCTTCGCAATTCAAGATATGGTATATAATAATCTACTACTGTTTAAATAGCTATTTGATCTTACTATGAGCCCAAATCAGGAAATTCGCCCTATTTTTACTAAACGGTTACTGCACCCTCGTTATTGGTTAACGTGGTTTGGTATCGGCGTTTTATATGTAACTGTTTTATTACCTTACCCAGTTATTTACCAAATTGGTAAAGGACTAGGTTTACTTTCAATGCGACTGATCGGAAAACGTAAAGAAACAGCAAGGCAAAATCTTAAGCTCTGTTTTCCAAAAAAATCGCAACAAGAACGAGAGCAGATGTTGCGTGAAAATTTTATTTCGACTGGCTTGGCTATTTTTGAGACAGGTATGGCTTGGTTTTGGTCAGATAAACGGCTTGCGAAATATGTTTCTATTGTTGGCGACTTTAACATTACAAAAGTGCAACAATCAGGCCAAGGTGTTTTGCTTATTGGCATTCATTTTTTAACTTTGGAATTAGGTGCTCGTATTTTAGGAATGAGCCATCCTGGTGTAGGTGTTTATCGACCCAATGATAATCCGGTCATGGATTATGTTCAACTTAAAGGTCGGCTCAAGTCAAATAAATATATGCTAGACCGTCATAACACAAAAGGGATGATTCGTGCACTAAAAAATGGCGAGCTGTTGTGGTATGCGCCTGACCACGATTATGGTCCTAAAAATAGCGTATTTGCACCACTATTTTCAGTTGAAAAAGTGGCAACAACGGTGGGAACTCGCATATTAGTTAAATTAGGTCAGCCTGCAATTATTCCCTTTACGCCAAAACGTGAAAAAGATGGTCACTACACAGTTTACGTTACCTCAGAACTGGAAGGTTATCCAATAGATGATGATGTACGTGCTGCTACTTTTATGAATAAAGTCATTGAGCAAGAAATTTTAAAAGCACCAGAACAATATATGTGGTTACATCGGCGATTTAAAACTCGCCCAAAGGGAGATGCTCCTTTATATACCGATAATGTTCAATCCGATTAAAATTGCTGTTATTTATAGCTTTTGTTGAAAGAGTAAAAATTACAATATGCAAAAACTAAATAAAATTATTTTATATTGTCGCTGTGGATTTGAAAAAGAGTGTGCAGCAGAAATTACCGATAGAGCAGCAAAAAAAGAAATATACGGCTATGCAAAAGTGAGAGAAAGCAGTGGCTATGTTGTCTTTGAATGTTATCAAGATGGTGATGCACGATTGATAATAAAAGATTTAGCTTTTCGAACATTAATTTTTGCAAGACAAATGTTTGTATCGGGCGATTTATTAACAGATTTGCCGACAAATGACCGAATTTCTCCTATTATTGATGCATTAGCTGGTCTTATCGATAAAGCTGGCGATTTGCGTGTTGAAGTTGCCGATTCAAATGAAGGCAAAGTGCTTTCTGGATTTTGCCGAAAATTTACTGTTCCCCTTCGCCAAGCATTGCGCAGTAAACGTATTTTATTAAAAGTCCAAAATCCATTAAGACCTGTAATTCACTTATTTTTTATCAATAATAATAGCTGTTATGTTGGTTATTCGCTAAGCCAAAATAATTCGCCTTTTTATATGGGCATTCCTAGACTAAAATTTCCAACTGATGCGCCAAGCCGTTCTACACTAAAATTAGAAGAAGCTTTTCATATTTTTATTCCTTATGAAGAATGGGATGAGCGTTTAAAGGGGGGGATGAATGCGGTTGACTTAGGTGCTTGTCCTGGCGGTTGGACTTATCAGTTGGTTAAAAGATGTATGATGGTTTATGCCATTGATAATGGGGCTATGAATGAAAAACTAATGGAAACAGGGCAAGTTAAACATTATCGTGAAGATGGCTTCAAATTTGTGCCTAAAAAGCATAATATTTACTGGTTGGTTTGTGATATGGTTGAAAAACCAGCCAAGGTAACTGAATTAATAGCCAAATGGCTGATTAATGGCTGGTGCAGAGAGGCTATTTTTAACCTCAAACTACCAATGAAAAAGCGTTATGAAGAAGTAAAACAAAGTTTACAATTGTTAAACGATGAATTAAATAATAAAAAAATCAATGTACAAATTCAGGCTAAGCAGCTTTATCATGATCGAGAAGAAGTGACCGTTCATGTACAACGAATTTGGGGATAACAACTTACAAGAGAATGGGTATGAATTTAAAACGCTCCTTTTATATTATGTTAATTATGTCACTATTTACATTTTTGGCAGGATGTACTTTTGAAACATCAAAGCAATCACTTAGCTTTGATAATAATAAAAATTCTAGTTATTATTTATCACAAGCAGATAATAGTTCTGGCTCTGTGAAAGTTAATTGGCAATTATTAGCTATTCGAGCCCTAATAAAAGAAAATAAATTGACACAAGCAAACACATTATTATCAAATTTACCTTCCGATCTTAATGCTGAACAGAAAGAAGAAAAATTATTATCACAAGGTGAAATTGCTGTAAAAAAAAGGCGTCCATTTGACCTTAATCAATTAACGATTGTTGATTTGAATAACTCACAGCTATATCGCTATTATATGATAAAATTAGGCTTAGATATAAATAGTAAAGATATTAATGCCCAAGCTCATGATTATCTTCAATTAGAAAAATATGTATCTGAAACTGAAAAAAGGCAACTATTAAACAGTACATGGAATTTTTTTAGTAAGTTAAAGGCTGATAAAATCGGTAAAGTTTTAGTGGGTGAAGATGACATTACATTACAAGGTTGGATTGATTTGGCATATGCTTATCAACAAAATAATGATGTACCTGCTCCACAAGATGATGATACGCCAGACACAATTGCTACAAAATCTCAAAATCAAAAGCAATTATTAAAACAAGCCATTAATAATTGGGCTATACAATACCCTGATCATCCAGCTAAAGAAATTATATCAATATTGACTGGTGAACAAACGCTTGCAGTTGATGCTAATGGAAAAAAGGTTGCTTTATTGTTACCATTAAGTGGTTCTTCTCGTATATTTGGTGAAACTATTCGTCAAGGTTACATTGATGCTATAAAGTTTTTTCCACAAGAACCGCAACAAAATGTAATTGTAGTCGATACAACTAGTGCTCCTATGGATGCTTTAATCCAGCAAGCACAGGAACAACATGTTGAATTAATTGTCGGTCCTTTATTAAAAAATGAAGTAACTAAAATAAAAGAGCTAGCGCCTGCTATCCCTGTTTTAGCCTTGAACAAAGTTGATAAAACAACTACTTCTGCTAATAAAATGTGTTTTTTTGCTTTATCTCCAGAAGATGAAGCAAAAGATGCAGCTGACCATATTTATTCCCAAAATAAAATAAAACCACTGGTATTAGTGCCTCAAAATGATTTGGGAAGGCGTGTTGCGCAAAGCTTTGCAGCACAATGGGCACAACTGTCGGCAAATAGTTCACAAGCTTACGTACAATATTTTGGTAACGCTAAAACACTAAGTGCTAATATGAATCACAATGTCGGTATTAGCCTTGCGGGAAGCCCTATTTCGAATGATGAAGTATCATCAGGTGAAATGATATCGGCTGGGTTTGATGCTATTTACATTTACGCATCATATGATGAATTGACGTTGATAAAACCAATGCTTGATATGGGCGCTAATAAGAATATTGGTAACTCATCTGCTGTCATGATTTATTCAAGCTCAAAAAGCCATGTTGCTAATGCTTCTGATGATTTTTATTATGATATGAATAAAACTGAATATGCTGAAATTCCTATGATTCAAAAGGATAATGTGAATACAAAGATACCTAGCAATGTTCAGAAAGATTATTCGTTAATGCGTTTATATGCCATGGGGATTGATGCGTGGAGGCTTACCAATCGATTTAATCAACTCAATTCATATCAACTCAATTTTCTAGATGGTATGACTGGTAAATTATCAACAAGTGATCAATGTGAAGTGACTCGCTCACTCTCTTGGCAGCAATACATTTATAGCGGAGCTAACTCTGATTCGAAAAGCGAATAAAAAACAAATTGGTGAGTATTATGAAAATATTGCTTGTCAATACCTACTTAAGCAAGGGCTTAAACTTCTAGACTATAATGCCCAATTTCGCTTTGGTGAACTTGATTTAATTATGCTAGATGGTAAATGCCTTGTTTTTATTGAAGTACGTTATAGAAAAAATGCCAATTTTGGCCATGCTGAAACGACTGTGACGTTAAATAAGCAAAATAAAATAAAGCAAACTGCTCAGCAATGGATGATAACGCAAAATTTAAATATTGAAGATACAGAGTTTAGGTTTGATGTTTTTGCTATTACAGGTAAAAGCCAAAAATGGATTATTAACGCATTTTAATTTTTGGGTGAAAGCGTGCAAGATTTAATTAAAAATTATTTTACTGAAAGTATTCAAACTCAAATTGTGATGGCAGAATCACTTGGTTATTCTATTGAAAAAGCAGCAAATATTATTGTTGAGAGTTTACTTAATGGCAATAAAATAATGAGCTGTGGTAATGGCCCATCTGCTGCTAATGTACAAAGCTTTACTTCGCGTTTGATCACCAGTATTAATATCGAAAGACCAAGCATTCCTGCAATAGCTCTTGTATCGGACAATGTTTTATTAAGTGCAATTGCCAACCATGAAGAAATTTATGCCCGCCAAATTCAAGCATTAGGGCAGCAAAGTGATGTTTTAATTATAGCAACGTGCCAAGGAAATAGCAGAGCCATTATTCGAGCCGTTCAAGAGGCAGTAATTAAAGACATGAAAATTGTCGCTTTAACTGCTTTTGATGGAGGCGAAGTTATTGGTTTGCTTGGGCAAAATGATATTGAAATAAGAGTCCCATCTTACAACAAAGTGATGGCATATGAAATGCACGCAATGATTTTAAATTGCTTATGCCAATTAATTGAAAATACATTGTTTATTCATAGCGAATAAGTTGAAATAAAAACAGTTTAGTTCTGCATTACTAGCGTTTTTATGCTATATTATAGCCTGTTATGATGACTTAAATTAATAAGAGAACATGGTGTTATGACCGAATTAGCCAAAGAAATAACCCCCGTTAATATTGAAGATGAACTAAAATCCTCTTATCTTGACTATGCAATGTCTGTTATTGTTGGACGTGCTTTACCTGATGTCCGAGATGGCTTAAAGCCTGTTCATAGGCGTGTTTTATTTGCTATGCATGAAGCGGGATATGAGTGGAATAAACCATATCGAAAATCAGCTCGTGTTGTTGGGGACGTTATCGGTAAATACCACCCACATGGTGATTCAGCTGTTTATGATACAATTGTGCGGATGGCTCAGCCATTTTCATTGCGTTATATGTTGGTTGATGGTCAAGGAAACTTCGGTTCTGTTGATGGTGATTCAGCAGCGGCAATGCGTTATACCGAAATTCGTATGCAAAAATTTGCAGGCTCGTTATTAACAGATCTAGATAAAGAAACAGTTGATTTTTCACCTAACTACGATGGATCAGAAATGATCCCAGATGTGTTACCTACGCGAATTCCTAATTTATTAGTTAATGGTGCGTCTGGGATTGCTGTTGGTATGGCAACAAATATTCCTCCACACAATCTCTCTGAAGTTATTAATGGTTGCCTAGCTTTTATTGAAGATGAAAATATTTCGGTTGATGGTTTAATGGAGTATATTCATGGGCCAGACTTTCCAACCGCAGCATTAATTAATGGACGTAAAGGCATTGAAAATGCTTATCGTACTGGTCGTGGTATTATTTATATTCGGTCTAAGGCGACAATTGAAGTCGATGATCATAGTGGGCGGGAAACCATTATAGTCCACGAGATCCCATATCAAGTTAATAAGAAAAAACTGATCGAAAAAATTGCAGAATTAGTTAAAGATAAAAAAGTAGAAGGCATTTCAGCATTACGTGACGAATCTGACAAAGATGGTATGCGTATTGTTATTGAAATCAAGCGAGATGCGGTTGGTGAAGTTGTATTAAATAATCTTTTCTCGTTGACTCAATTACAAGTTTCGTTTGGTATCAATATGGTTGCTTTACATAAAGGTCAACCAAAGCTTTTAAACTTACGTGACATGATTGAAGCTTTTGTCCTTCATCGTCGAGAAGTAGTAACACGTCGAACAATATACGAATTACGTAAAGCTCGTGAGCGTGCTCATGTATTAGAGGGTTTAGCGATAGCGCTTGCTAATATTGATCCTGTGATTGAGCTTATCCGAGCAGCATCAACGCCTAGCGAAGCAAAAACGAAATTATTAGCGCAAGCTTGGCAATTAGGTAATGTTGCTGCAATGCTTGAAAAGGCGGGTAATGATGCTGCTCGTCCTGAAGATTTAGCACCAGAATTTGGTATTCGCCAAGGGCACTATTACCTATCAGAGGCACAAGCACAAGCTATATTAGATCTTCGTTTACATCGTTTAACAGGCCTAGAACACGAAAAAATTCTTGATGAATATAAAGATCTATTAGTTCAAATTGGTGAATTATTGCGCATCTTAGCTAGTTCAGAACGCCTAATGGAAGTGATTCGCGAAGAACTAGAAAGTGTTCGTGACCAATTCCAAGATGCAAGGCGAACTGAAATTACAGCAAGCAGTGCAGATATTAATATTGAAGACTTAATAGCTCAAGAAGATGTCGTTGTTACGCTTTCGCACCAAGGTTATGTCAAATATCAGCCACTTTCAGATTATGAAGCTCAACGTCGTGGTGGTAAAGGTAAATCGGCAACTAAAATTAAAGAAGAAGACTTTGTTGAAAAATTATTAGTTGCTAATACTCACGATACCATCCTTTGCTTCTCTAGCCGTGGGCGATTATATTGGATGAAAGTTTACCAGCTACCTGAAGCTAGTCGTGGTTCGAGAGGGCGCCCAATCATTAATTTATTACCGCTTGAAGAAAATGAACGCATTACCGCAATTCTACCAGTTAGAGAATTTGATGATGAACATTGCGTATTTATGGCAACAGCGCAAGGTACCGTTAAGAAGACGTCATTAATTGAATTTAGTCGCCCTCGAAGCGGGGGGATTATTGCGATTAACTTACGCGATGATGACGAGCTAATTGGCGTTGATTTAACGAGCAATGAAACGTCTGACACTGTTGATGATGAAGAACTTAATGATGATGTCATTGTTGATGAGATTGAGAATGATGATGAAGTTTCTCAAATCTCTAATACAGAAGATATTATGTTGTTCTCTGCAAATGGTAAAGTTGTTCGATTCCCAGCCAATAAAGTTCGTTGCATGGGGCGAACGGCGACGGGCGTTCGAGGCATTAAATTAGAGGGCGATGACAAAGTCGTATCACTGATAGTTCCTCGAGGAAATGGAGCAATCTTAACGGCAACCCAAAACGGTTATGGCAAACGTACTGAACAAGAGTTATATCCAACTAAATCACGCGCAACTAAAGGAGTGATATCTATTAAGGTGAGCGAACGAAATGGTGCAGTTGTTGGTGCAGTACAAGTTGAGGAAACAGATCAAATTATGCTGATTACTGATGCAGGTACTTTAGTGCGTACTCGAGTATCTGAAGTAAGCATTGTAGGCCGAAATACTCAAGGTGTAACCCTGATTCGAACAGCTGAAAACGAAAAAGTTGTTGGACTGCAGCGAATTGCTGAAACGGAAGATGAAGTTGAATCAGAATTATCTCAAGATGCTTACGATAGTGATGATTCTACTCAAAAATCTGAATAATATTTTTTAATTACAAAAAAAGGATTAGTTGGTATTGCTAGTCCTTTTTTGTTTTCCAATATCGTGAAAAGGAATAGAATTGCATGTCTTTCTCAATAAAAAAAGTCTTAACTAATCTTGCATGGCAGATTTTGATTGCATTAATTTTAGGGATAGCGGTGGGGGCTTATTTATTTGAACTCTCTACTCCTAGCCACCCTTTACACTCTTATTATCAATTTTCGATAGTCAACATTTTCCAACCAGCGGGCGATATTTTTATTCGTTTAATTAAAATGATTGTCCTGCCTATTATACTTAGTACATTAACTTTAGGTATTGCTGGTATTGGTGGTTCGAAACGATTAGGGACATTAGGCCTAAAAACAATACTTTATTTTGAGATTATTACCACGATTGCTATCTTATTAGGTCTTTGTTGGGGAAATATTTTTGCGCCGGGAGCGGGAATTGACTCTTCAACACTTGCAACAGCAGATGTGAGCAAATATGCAAAGGCAGCTGAAGAATTAAGTGGAAAACCTCATGGCTTAATTGTCATGATTCTTGATATGATTCCTGCAAATATCTTTAAAGCAATGGCTGATGGAGCTATATTGCCTGTTATCTTTTTCTGTGTCTTTTTCGGCTTAGGTCTAATGTCGTTACCAGATAAACAGCGCGAGCCTTTTGTATTTTTCTTAAAGGTTATCTCTGACACTATGTTTAAAGTTACTAACATGATTATGCGTTATGCCCCAATTGGTGTATTCGCTCTCATTACTGTGACTGTTGCCAAATATGGATTTGAATCTTTATTACCACTACTTAAACTGATTTTAACTGTTTATTCAGCGATGATTATATTTACATTAGTGGTGCTTGGTCTTGTTTGTAAAATTTGTCGTTTTAATATTTTCACACTGCTAAAAATATTGAAAGAAGAACTGGTTATCGCATTTTCAACTGCAAGCTCTGAAACAGCATTACCGAAAATTATTGAAAAAATGGAGTCATATGGCGCACCAAAATCGATTACAAGTTTCGTTATTCCAACAGGTTATTCATTTAATCTTGATGGCTCAACGCTTTATCAAAGTATTACAGTTATCTTTTTAGCCCAATTATTCCATATTGATTTAACTATTTTAGATCAAATTATAATTGTCATTACCCTAATGATAGCTTCTAAAGGTATAGCAGGAGTACCAGGTGCTTCAATCCTTGTGTTATCCGCAACACTTGGCAGTGTTGGCATTCCCCTTGAAGGGATTGGTTATATTATGGGGGTAGAGCGTATTTTAGATATGGGTAGAACGGTTGTTAATGTGGTTGGCAATGCATTAGCTGCAATTGTTATAGCTCGCTGGGAACATGTTTTTGATGACAAAAAAGCAAGAGCCTATGAACAACAATATTTGAAATAGAGTTATTTTTTTACTGACAAAAGCGCCGTTAACAACTGGCGCTTTTTTATTTTTTCAAGGAGTGCTTTTAAATAGCTAACTATCTTAATTGCTATCAGTTGTATGATTGTGGGCTTAAGTTATATTAATTTAAAACAGTAAAAAAGGCAGGCGAACATGCAAGTGTGGGTAATAAGTTGGTAGGCAGATATTGATAGTTATGATGGTTATGTATAGAAAAAAATAAAATAAAAAACCCAGCATTTGCTGGGTTTTTTATTTATCTAAAACTATTTAATTTTAGCTTCTTTATAAATTACATGCTGACGAACAACGGGATCATACTTTTTGATCTCCATCTTTTCAGGCATAGTTCTTTTATTTTTGCTAGTGGTATAAAAATGACCTGTACCAGCAGAAGAAACTAATCTAATTTTTTCACGTACACCTTTAGCCATGATATGGTTTCCTTATTAGTACTTTTCACCACGGGCACGAAGTTCAGCTAAAACTGCATCAATACCCTTTTTATCGATAGTACGCATACCTTTAGCTGATACACGCAATTTTACAAAACGTTTTTCACTCTCAATCCAAAAACGGTGAGTTTGAAGGTTTGGTAGAAAACGACGTTTAGTAGCATTCATCGCATGAGAACGATTATTTCCTACTAAAGGACCTTTTCCTGTTACTTGGCATACTCGTGACATGTCAATAATTCTCCGAAATTTCAATGCTTAAGCCCTGGGCGTAATATGTTAATGGAATTAACCTCGTCAGGCTTTTAGTTTGCTGCAGTTCTATCTGAGAAGCAGTCTAACCTCTCACACTACACCCATAATAATGAGGTAGCGAAGTATACGCTGTTATACACAAATTCTCAAGCATTATCTTATTTAAGTGTAAAAATAAGATCATTATCCAAATAATTATTAACAAATAAATAATAATTGTTGTGATAACACTATTATGGCTAAGGTTAATTTAGATAAATATAAAAACCGTTTAATTTTATGATAAATATGGTTTAATACTATTAATTATCGCTTTTATCTATTAGATCTAATTTTCAAGGAGATTGTATGAGCCAGTTCACGCCATATAGTATATACGGCATTATCGGTTATCCGTTAGGGCATAGTATGAGCCCTCTTATTCATACTACATCATTTCAAGATTATGGTATTCCTGCCGTTTTAGTGCCTTTTGCTACGCCACCTGAAGAAATATCAACACTATTTAAATCAGTAAGACTATTAAATATTAGAGGGTTATGTGTCACTATTCCACATAAGCAGGCTATTATTCCTTATTTAGACGAAGTAACTGAGCATGTCAAAAAAGCAGGGGCAGCTAATTTAGTTTATTGGAATGGCGATAAGCTTTGTGGCGATAATACGGATATTGTTGGCTTTATGCAGCCACTGGAACAAAAGAAATTACCTGTTGAATATAAAAAAGTTTTATTACTAGGAGCGGGAGGCGCAGCACGTGCTGCTGTTGTTGGATTGCAAGACCTTGGTTATACCGAAATTACTGTGACAGACATTATGCTCGACTCAGCCAAAGCATTAGCAAAAGAGTTCAATCTAAAAGCAATAGCTTGGGAAGAACGCAGCCAAGTTGAAGCACAAATTATTATTAATTCTACCCCATTAGGTATGCAAGGTAAATTTGAAGATCAGACGCCTTATGAACAGGCTTGGTTTAAAGGGAAAGGCTTGGCGTATGATATTGTCTATACACCATACAATACTCGATTTAGACAAGAAGCAGAAAAAGCGGGCTGGGAATCGATATCAGGGCGTGAAATGTTTATTGGTCAAGCAAATGCTCAATTTAAAATTTGGACAGGAAAAGATCTTTCTGAACGAGCAAAACAATCTGTAATTGATGCTTTAGCCGGAAAATAATTACTCAACAGACAAACACATCTAACGACATTGGAATTAGCTGTGTTTTTTATAATTCTATCATTATGTTAGTGATCACTAACTCGCTGCATTAATGAATTAGTTTAATAAAAATTAGCACATTAAGTGGATAGAGCAAAAACATTATAATAAGGAGTATTTATGACTAGCGTAGAATTGCAAGCGTATCGTCGTTTTCTTATGATAAAAGTGTCAGAAGCAAGCGAATATATTGGAAAAACAGATACAAATACATGGCTTGATTGGGAAAAAGGTATAGCACCTGTGCCCAAATTTATTGTAACGGCTATGCAAGAGCTAAAAAAGCTTCGAACCGAAAAAATTAATCTTATCATTAATAGCATCAATGATCGTGTTGGTAGTAATACTATTCGCTATTTTATGACATATGAAGAGTTTAAAAAGGTAAATCCAGAGCTTGACATCATTCAATGGCGACTACATCAATCGATTGCCACAGAGCTTTATTTCCGAGGTTTAGAAAAACTATGCTAATTAACTTAATCAAGATTATTTTAGGATCCTAATAGAGTATATTTACAACTAATGTAAATTTGAATTTACAAATTTAATTTAAAAATTTTTAGTTAATTGATTAAAAAATAAATATTTTTTCAATTGTATAGATAATGTGTAAAAATATGTTGCAAAAACAAATGTGAATCACTAGCATGGTGACTATATTCTGTAAATCTAAAAGGGCAGAACCCAATATGAATAAAACAATTTTTTTAGTTGGTGCTAGAGCTGCGGGTAAAACAACAATGGGAAAAATGTTAGCTGACAAGTTATCGTTTTCTTTTGTTGATACTGACAAGCATTTATTTGAAACCACTCAAAAAACAGTAGCTGAAATTGTTGAAAAAGAAGGTTGGGAAGGATTCAGAGCAAGAGAAAGCCAAGTACTTGTTGATATAACTAAACCAAATCATGTTATTGCAACTGGTGGAGGAATGGTATTAGCTGAGCATAACCGAGATTTTATGAAACAAAATGGCACGGTTATCTTTTTATCAGCACCTGCAGCAACACTAGCAGCGCGTTTAATGAAAGATCCTAATGTTGCTCAGCGCCCATCACTAACGGGGTTGTCTATTTTTGATGAAATGGAAAAGGTATTAACTGAAAGACTACCTTTATATCATGATGCTGCACATTATGAGGTCAATGTTGATCAAGATGAAAACTTGATTCTCACGAAAATCCTTGAAATGCTTAAGCGTTAAATTTAGCCAAAATATTACCTAAAAAGTGGTGTTGTTTAATAAAAGCAAATAATCAATTTAATAAAGAATTCTATATAAATTTATATCTTAATTAAACTTTTGCTATTCTATCTAAAAAACAGCAAAGCCTTGTTCTTCAGGACAAGGATAATGCCAATTAGGAATAAAGAAGGTACAAGTTAAGCAACAAATTTATACTAGCTATCTTTTTGATTAATAATTATATATTTAAATAAAGTTAAAATGTTATGTTGTACATATGGAGCACGACACATGGATAATCAAAAAGTCAATTCTTATGGAATTGTTGGATCTATTTATGCTAACTATATTATTCAAAGCATTGCATTAATTGTGATTATGCAATTTTCTCAATCGCTTTCACAGCAATTAAATACTGATATAGTTGGGCTTGGTTATGTTGCATCAGGTATAGGCATTGGCAAGATATGTTTAATGTTTGTTGGTGGTGTGCTATCCGATAAGTTTGGCAGAAAGTTATTTATTTATCTTGGTATGACTTGTTATGCTATCTTCTTTATTGGAATGATTTTTTGTACTAATATTAATATTGCATATTGTTTAGCAATTGCTATTGGGGTAGGCAACTCTTTTTTAGATACAGGTTCAATGCCTGCACTGACTGAATGTTTTCCTCGCTCAGCGGGTTCGGCAAGTGTGCTAATAAAAGCATTTATTTCTATTGGCACCCTAATTCTTCCATTAATTGCTACTTTTTTTTATGCCAATCACATATGGTATGGTTGGGCATTTCTTGGTTTTACTGCTTATTTAGTCATTAATGGCTTATTATTGCCAAAACAATTTCCTCATAAAGATACAGTAATTAAAGGATACCAAGGGGAAGTAAATTATTTTAAATCTAATCCTGCATTTGGTTGTGAAGGTATTTTATTGATTTTGATGGGATTTACAACAACAGCCACATTTGTCATTATTTTGCAATGGCTGCCGACTATAGCTATTAAAGGTGTTAATATGAGTGATATTGATGCTAAACAGCTCATAAGTTATTATAGCGTAGCATCGATTATTTCTGTATTTGTTACTGCTTTTGTTGTAAAACATTTATTAAAACCGATCTTTTGTATCATTATTTTGCCTGCTTTGTCTGCGTTGGTATTAATTATTTTTTATTTTCATATCTCGCCAGTAATGTGTGTTATAGCTGCAATTGGTATGGGATTTACTGCTGCAGGGGGTGTGCTACAATTAACTTTGGTTGTGATGCAACAAATGTTTCCAACTCGTAAAGGCCTTGCTGTCGGTTGTATGTATACTTTCAGTGGATTAGCGTTTGTAGTTATACCACTTACCGTACCCAAATTAACCATGATCAATGTAAGTTATGCTATTTTAATTGACTTTTTTATCGCATTATCAAGTGTCATATTTGGCTCAATTATTTTTTATCGTTTTAAAAAGGTGATTGATTTTACAAAAATATAAATCACAAGCTTCATGAATAGAAAACAAAATAATTGATTATAATTAATCTTATTTGTAGTTAAAAAATAGCCAGTATTTTATATCAGGAGCATGGAAGCAATAGCATGCTCCTTATTTAGCTAGCGATTAAGCCCCTATCTTCTGACCTTTCATATCTTTATTAAATATCACAATATGGGCACTTGGCTTATATCTTCATAAAAATTACTCTTACAAATATTTATAAAATTACCTTGCTATTAAATTAAAAATAAATAAAAATACATAAAATGTGAATAAATATTCATTTGAGGCGGTGTAAAAATGAAAGAACGTACAACTGAATTAGTTGATGGATTAAGACATTCGGTACCGTATATTAATGCACATCATGGCAAAACGTTTGTAATTTTGCTTACAGGTGCAGTATTAAAAAGTAATAATTATTCAAGCATTATCAGTGATATTGGCTTACTCTATAGTCTTGGTATTAAACTTGTTATTGTCAATGGCGCACGCAACCAAATTGACGAATCCCTTAAAAATTATAATATTAAACCTAAATACTATAAAAATACTCGCATCACTGATGCAATCACGCTAGATATTATTAAGCAAGTTACTGGGCTATTGCAGCTTAATATTACAGCCAGTTTATCTATGAGCTTAAATAACACGCCGTTACAAGGAGCTCACATTAGTGTTGTCAGTGGTAACTTTGTTATTGCGCAACCTTTGGGGATTGATGATGGTGTTGATTATTGTCATACAGGAAAAATTCGCCGTATTAACAAAGAGGCTATTGAACAGCAGTTAGCGCGAGGATCTATTGTACTATTGGGGCCTGTTGGGGTATCGGTTACTGGTGAAAGTTTTAATTTAGCGTCAGAAGATGTTGCTGCTGAAGTTGCTATTCGCTTAAAAGCGGATAAATTAATCAGTTTTTGTGCTGAGCAAGGTGTTTTAGATGAGCATGGTCTGGTTATCACTGATCTTTATCCTATTGACGCTGACAATTATGTCAATCAAAAAGAGCAACAAGGAAAACATTTATCGAGCGAATCACGCTTTTTACGAGCCGCGGCGAAAGCATGCCGTAACGGAGTAAGACGAAGTCATTTAGTCAGTTATTTGCTAGATGGATCTATTTTACAAGAATTATTTTCGCGTGATGGGATTGGAACACAAGTTTCTATGGAGCATTCTGAGCAGATTCGCTTAGCAACGATTAATGATATTGGGGGGATTTTAGAGCTTATTCGCCCACTTGAAGAACAAGGTATTTTAGTCAAACGCTCACGTGAACAATTAGAGATTGAGATTGACAAATTTACTATTATTGAACGTGATAACATGACAATTGGATGTGCAGCGCTTTATCCTTACCCAGAAGAAAAAATGGGTGAAATGGCTTGCGTTGCTATTCACCCACAGTATCGCAATTCGTCTCGTGGTGATTTATTAATAGAAAAAATAGTCGAAACAGCTAATAATTTAGGATTAGAAAAAATATTTGTCTTAACGACACGTAGCATTCACTGGTTTAGAGAAAAAGGATTCTATCCAGCTGAAGTGGATGATTTGCCAATTAAAAAGAAACAACTCTATAATTACCAAAGAAACTCAAAAATTTTAATGTTTGATATTTCATAGTTTTTTATAACGTACTGCTTCATAGGCAATATTACTAAGTAATAAAGACTGAAGTAAATCAAACTATTGGCAAATCATTTTAGTTGAAAATTAGTCTATTAATTGTGTTGCCATTTCATCACTAACTACCAATATATCAATATAATTTCCATTTAGTGCCGCAATTAAACTATTGATTTTTTCCGGATCACCACTCGCACATATTTTTAAAGGAATTTTTTTCAGATTATCCAATGTTACCCCGATAATTTGTTTACAAAATGGTGTTGCTAATTCATTTCCCTTTTGATCGAAAAAATGAGATAGAATATCTCCTACAATTTTTTTATTAGCAATCGTTTGAAACAACTCGCCATAAAAGCCATACCAAATAGAACTTTTGGAGATAGCAGGACAACCCACACTAAAAAGCCCTATTGTAATTTTACTCCACCAATCTTTTAACTCTCTCATATGTTGAGTTTTTTCAATTTCTAATTTTAATTTTTCAGTATCAACAATGGCAGGGTAATCAATAAGTATAGCCTTACTATTTAATTTGTTGGATAGTTTGTAAGCAATATTGTTGACATGGTATTTTGTTTCAATTTTTCCCGAAGGTCCGCCAATCATTGGTACAATGGTTGTATTTTTAAATTTGATGTTGTCATTTTTTAAACAATTAACAATATAATTAATAGTGCGACCCCATGAAATGCCAATGATATCGCCATCATGAATATTCTTGAATAATACATTTGCAGCAACATTACAGACAATCTGATTTTTGCTGTCATTATTAATATTTTGATTGACTGGTACAACAATAACTTGTTTTAAATTAAATTTATTAAGAATTTCTTCTTCTAATGCAATGTTGGGTAGTAAATCGTAGTTAATTGATATAGAAACAATGCCTAATTCTCGTATTACTTTTAACATTCGACTAATGCTTGATCTATGTATGTTTACGATTTTGGCTATTTCGGATTGAGTTTTATTTTCTTCATAATAGAGTTGAGCAATTTTTACTAATAACTTGTGTTGCTCAAAATCGTAGTTACCAAGGTTGTTATTAATCATGGTGATATTATCTTATTAGTCATGGTTTTTAAAAATCACTATCTATTTCAAAAATACCAATGCCATTTATGATACTTCATAAAATGGCATTTTGATGTAGTTAAAGTATACCAAAAAATTAAAACTAAATATCAGGAAAATGACTTAATACAAAATCTTCCGCTTCTTTTGACCAAATACCATGATTTTTATCTAATATTTTTTTCAATGTAATATCATCAGCGTTATCGGTTAAAGAGTCTAAGCCTTTTATTTCAAATTTTTTATGAGTATAAACCAATTTTTTTCCGCCTTTAATTTCATTTTGTCTTTGGGTGATTTGACAAGCTTGATCAATTCCCATTATATGAGACACAATTTTAGCAACATCAACCTTACCCGATTCGATTAGTTTAACGGCTGAATGCATATCATCAGGATTTCCTCCAGAAGTTCCAACAATATGCGTAAAATTATAATGAACATCATAAAAATTAATTTCAGCCTCAAAATTTTTATTTTGGGGACCAGCAAAAAAATTCAAGCAACCATCAAAAGCTAATAATTGCGATGCTAAATGAATCAAATCTTTTGATGGTAAAAAGATAAAGATATCATCAAAACAGTTTTTGGAAGATGTATTTTGTAATAAAGACAATTGATCTTCACTATCAGATATATCAATAAATTCAAGCTCAACGCCATTGCGTGATGGGTATAATTTTTTCAATAGTGCTATTTTTTCTTTACTTCTCCCTGTGACAACTACTTTTTGAGGTTTTATGTCCCCTCCCAAAGCGTAGTCTATTGCCAGCATACCCATTGGACCGGTTCCCCCTAATATGAGCAGTTCTCCATTAGGCTTTATCCCCATAATATGATCATAACTATTTGGCTTTAAATGATAGTTAGCATTAAATGCACCAATAACACAAGATAAAGGTTCAACTAATGCACCTTCAAAATACGTTTTTCCATCATAAGGAATTAAACAATTTTGTTTTAATACGTCATGATTAACAATCATATAAGTTGCACATCCGCCTGTATTTGGATATGAATAACCAACACAATAAGGGCTATCTATAAGTTGTAAGTTAGCTTGTATAACGTATTTTTGCCCTTTTTTAAACTTATGTTGCCAATTTTTACCTACTTGCACAATATCGCCGCAGCATTCATGTCCAATAATGACTGGGTTGTTTTTTAGATCTGGTGGTGTTTTCTTATGATTTTCACCTTGATTTACTAGCTTTAAGGAAGACATGCAGATGCTATCCACAATGACAGACACTAATACTTCATCATCGGATATAGGTGGAAGCTCAAAAGATTCTAACCGAAGATCATTTTTTCCGTATAATCTAACTGCTTGAGTTTTCATACATTCCTCTTTAATAAATTAAACTTTATACAAATTTAACTTCAATATTGTTTAAATACCTAGTGATACTAGTAGTTGTAAGAAAAAACTGTATTTATAACAAATTGTTGTAATTTTTTGATTCAAAATGAGACTTAATTTTTTAAGATTTTTATTGGCATTTTAAGCTAAAATACCTAATCCATAGCCAATGATACCCACAGCAAATAAGGCAAAAATTAAGATAATTGGGCTGACTTTTTTTCTGAGTAACTTCATTGTTAACAATGTTAGCCCCAAGGGGAGTAAGCCGGGCACAAGATCGTTAAGTATACCTTGTACTGTCATAACGATTTCATTACCATTCGCATCGGTTGTTTTAGATACCACTAATGGAATATTTATTGAAGTCCATTTTGTCACGAGTACACCCATAATAAATAAACCAAGAATAGATGCACCTTCAGTCATTTTAGGTAAAATATTACCCGAAAGATCTTTAACAATACCTATTCCTTTCGATAATCCATAGGTTAAGCCATACCATTTCATAGCAAGTCTGAACAAATTAAATAAAACAAAAAATAATAATGGACCAGCAATATTACCTGTGAGTGCTAAAGATGCACCAAGTGCCGCAGTGATAGGACGCAATGTGCCCCATACTAGAGGATCGCCAACACCAGCTAAAGGTCCCATTAACCCAATTTTTAGACTATTGATTGTTCCATCATTAATTGGTGCACCATTTGCTTTTGCTTCTTCCATCGCTATTGTTACGCCAAGCACAGGCCCACACATTGCTGGGGTCGTGTTGAAAAAAGATAAATGCCTTTTTAATGCTTGACGTTGCTCATCTTTAGTGTGATAAATTCGTTTGATTGTTGGAATCATATCTACACAAAAAGCAAGTGCGTGTATACGTTCATAATTAAAAGAGGCTTGTTGAAAATTAGAACGAATGAATGTACTAATCACGTCTTTTTTTTGAACGGTTCTTAATGTCTTTTCCATAATAAATCCT
Source organism: Gilliamella sp. HK2 (assembly GCF_001690265.1). Classification (NCBI taxonomy): domain Bacteria; kingdom Pseudomonadati; phylum Pseudomonadota; class Gammaproteobacteria; order Orbales; family Orbaceae; genus Gilliamella; species Gilliamella sp. HK2. Next base: position 9,328 of record NZ_LZGV01000103.1, on the reverse strand, counting down.
TATAAGTTAATCGTCTAATTCATCATCGGTAATTGTTTGATTGGTATTTGTTGCTTGATTTGCAAATTTATTATTATTTGGTATTACATTAAATTTTGGATTTAATTGAACATAAATAATGGCAAAAATAACTGCTAAAATACCAAATGAAAGTAAACTAAAATTTAAATATCCACCTAGAACAAAACCTAAATAGAAAAATGGGGCTAAATATTTAACAATCATCATGTTTAACACCATTGCATAACCGACAACAACGATAAATCCACCAGCTACGGAAAGCCCACCAGTGACAATATCTGGCAACATGTTTAATAAGGATTGAACAGTGCTTGCATCAACATAAATTGCAACAATAGTGGCAGGGATAGAGACTCTTAATGCTTGTACAAAAAGCGCACTAAAATGGAGTAATTCAATTTTTCGAAATTGAACCTTTTCAGCTGCTTTATCTGCCTCATGCTGAAATATCACTGTAATGGTTCTTGCAAAAACAGTTAATATTTGTCCTGCTGCTGCGACGGGAAGGGCTATAGCTATTCCTGTTTGAATATCTTGTTTTCCTACAATAACTAAGGTTGTTGAAATTACACTAGCTAATGCTGAATCTGGTGATTGTGCTGCTCCTATATTCATCCACCCCAATGCTATAAGTTCAAGAGTTCCTCCTAAAATAACCCCTGTTTTTATATCTCCCAATATTAAGCCGATCATAGTGCATGCAATCAATGGACGGTGAGTTTGAAACTCATCAAGCACACTTCCCATCCCTGCGATACACGAGAAAATAAAAATCAATATGATTTGAAGTACTGAAATGTCCATGTGTTTCTCCTACCATTTATTGTGTTAGTTAGTATGACTAACCGTCTAGATAAGTTTGATAAAATCAACATTCGGATCAGTAATGATGACTTTTAAGCACAGGTTGATACCCATCTCATGCATTTTTTTGAATGCAGATATGTCGTTTTTGTCAACAGAAACGGCTTTGGTAATTTGTTTCTTCCCCTCTTTAAACGACATTCCTCCAATATTAACCTCTTTAATAGGAACCCCCGCATTGATTAATCTCAAAACATCGGTTGGGTTGGTGAAAAGGTAAAAAACAGTATCATTTTCATATTTAGGGTTTTTATAGACCGCAGCGGCTTTATCAATACTAATCACCGAAACTTTAATTCCAGGAGGTGCAGCTTGTTTGACTAGAGTTGAACGTATATCATCATTAGCGACCTCATCACTGACAATGATAATTCTTTCTGCTTTAGCTTCTTTTGTCCAAACGGTGGTAACTTGACCATGAATTAATCGATCATCAATACGAACTAAATTTATAATCATTTTATAATTCCTCTTCTGGAGATATGCTTTTAGATAATGATTTGAAAGATCTAATAAAATCTAATTTAACTTCGCCTAATTGTTCATATACGGTTTCAATATTGATAAGTGAAAAATCAAGATTTAATAGTTCTAAACAAAGGGGCAAAGACAAACCACTGATGACTTCTATACTATCTGATTGCATAGCTAGCATGGCCGCTGCGTTATAAGGGCTACCAGAAAATATATCGGTAATAATGACAAACTGTTTGCTTTCAGATTGATTAATAATTTTTAGATATTTATCTTTTAAATCATCAATGCTATTTCCTGGTTCAAAAGTTATTGAATGTAAATTAGGATATTGGCCTGCAATCATTTCAATACTATTTTTCATTTCATGGGCAATTTTCCCGTGTCCAGCTAGAATAATGTTCATTTAAAACCCCCTCACAAATTCTCTTTTTCAATCACAAATGTTGAGGCAACTTTATATTCACATATGCTCAAAGTAAATCATAAATGTGAAAAAATGTGATGAAGGTAGTATTTTTGTGAAAATGAGAGTAAAGAAGTTATTTATTTTTTAGTGAGAGATTGAACTATTGTCAAAAATTTCAATAGTTAGGTAAGAGTTGGTATTAAAAGCACATATAACCAGTATATTCTGTTATACGATCAATATTTTCAACTATAAATCATTCTATTGCACTTAAAATGACTATCGTATTAACGCTTGCAATATTTGCATAGTAAATGTTTTTTTTAAATAAAACCCACGTGGGCGAGTTAAAATAATTTCACCATTTTCACCAATTGCTTCGGTGAGCGCTTGCCCATTGGCTGCTTTTGGTCTAATTTGTAGATAAGTACCGTATCTTGCAGTAATTTTTTCAACTTGCCCTAGTGCTATCATATCCATTAATTCTTGCCAATCCTGTTTAAGCTGTTGTTCTTGTGCTTGAGTGGGTGTCCATAAAATCGGGTTACCCACTTTTCGATCAATAAGCGGAATTGTTCTTTCCCCTTCAATTGGAACCCATAACACTTTGGCGAGTTTATATTTTACATGGCTTGTCTCCCAAATAACGCCATGATTAGCCATTAATGGCGTAACACTGACAAAGGTGGTTTCTAAAGGTTTACCTTGTTTATCAACGGGAATTGTTTTTAGCTCAATACCTAGATTAGCAAAATCGCGCTCAGCTTTACTGCCCGCATTTGCACCTAAAATAGTTTCGATAAGATTACCAACCCAACCTTTTTGTTTATTTAAATTATCGGGTATTGGAATGTTTAAATATTGTGCTATATCTCCAAAAGAATATCCTGCAACTAATTGTGCACGATCTAATAGTTCTTGTTCGCTCTTGGGAATAGATAATGTCATTACAGCGGAATATAAATTGATTTACCGAATAAAATACACAGCCAAATCATTTTGGCTGTGATAATGAAAATGTATATCAATTAGCTTAGTTTTTCAACCCAAGCAGCATAAGAGTTAATAAATAATGACAAAAATTCTTTGCTTTTTTCGGTAACATTGCCTTGATCATCAAAAGCCGCACTTACACTGCCAAAATAAGCTTCAGGTTGTTGTAATGTTGGCATGTCAAGAAATACTAATGATTGACGTAGCTGATGGTTAGCCCCAAACCCACCAATTGCACCTTGTGAAACAGAAATAATTGCAGCAGGCTTTTTAGACCAGATACTTTTACCATAAGGTCGAGAACCCACATCAATTGCATTTTTGATAACGGCGGGTAAGCCACGATTATACTCAGGCGTTACAAAAATGGCGCCTTGACAATTAGCTATTTCTTGACGAAAACGAGTATAAGAGGCAGGAGGGGCATCAGTATCAATATCTTCATTATATAAAGGTAAATCCCCAATTTGGATAATTTGTAATGAAAGTGATGGTGGTGCGATTTTTTGGAAAACTTTTGCTACTTTTAAGTTATAAGAGTCTTTACGCAAACTTCCTACTAATACAGCAATTTTTTTACTCATCTTAAATCTCCACATATTTTTAATAAGAGGCATAATCAATGCCTCTTATTATTATCATTAATAATTATTTATTAATGTCCTGATGAGTCGACTTTTCGGCCGGCTTCAAATAAGAACCATGCACGCTTTTCAGTTTGATCAATCCATTCTTCAATTAAACTTGCAGTAGCAGTGTCGTTATATTTATCACAGATATCATGCGCTACACGCATGCGTTCTGTCAATCTTACGTTATCTTGGCAAAGTTCAGCAAGCATATCTGATGGCTCAACAAAATCAGCATCGTTATCAGCAATGCTTTGCAATTTACCAATATGACCGATTGAACGAAGTGTTGTGCCACCTAACTTACGTACACGTTCGGCAATTGGATCTGTCATTGCAAATAGCTCTTCACCTTGATCATCTAGCATTAAATGATAGTCACGAAAGTGTGGACCACTAACGTGCCAATGAAAGTTTTTGGTTTTTAAATATAGAGCAAATACATCTGCTAAAACAGAATTCATTGCTCCAGAAATATCTTTTGATGCCTTTTGACCTAAATCAGTTGGAAACAAAATCGCTGCTTGTTGTAGCTTTTTAGCAGAAGTCGTACTTTTAGCCATGATATATTCTCCTTAAAGTGAATAATAAATACCCGTATTGCTAAAATTACGCCAACTTAAGGTTAATGTCCAATAAAAAAACATTAATTTTTTACTATCATTGCTATTTTATTAACCTATTACTTTTCTCATTTCTTTTTATTTGAAATATTATTTTTCAAAATGAAATAAAATATTTTAAATTGTGATCATCTTAAAAGTTTTTTGTTTCTAGAGTTGATAGTATTTTCCCGAAATTTAACTTAATAGGAGACAACATGATTGATGCTATTTCATTTGGTGCCGAGTGGTTTATTGGCTTATTCCAAGAAGGAGGCAAAGTATTTATGGGAATGGTAACTAACATTTTGCCATTATTAATTTCATTACTTGTAGTGATGAATGCAGTGATTAAATTTATAGGGCAGGAACGTATCGAACGTTTAGCGCAAGCATGTGCAGGTAACCCAATTTCTAGATATTTATTACTACCGCTCATTGGAACTTTTGTTTTTTGTAACCCAATGACATTAAGTTTGGGGCGCTTTATGCCAGAGTTTTACAAACCAAGTTATTATGCTGCTTCTTCTTATAGTTGCCATTCTATGAATGGGTTATTTCCACACGTCAATCCAGGTGAACTTTTTGTATATTTGGGTGTGGCAGCGGGTTTAACTACATTACATTTACCTTTAGGTCCTCTTGCTGTGAGTTATTTCCTTGTCGGTTTGGCTACTAACTTCTTTAGAGGTTGGATCACAGACTTTTGCACTGTCATTTTTGAGCGAAAAATGGGTATTAAATTAGCAAGAACAGTTCATCTATAAAAAAAATGATAATGATAAGGAATACAAAAATGACTAAATTTATTCATATCGAAAAAGGCGAAGCGGGTTGGGGGGGGCCTTTGGATCTTCCTATTATTGCAGGAAAAAAGATTGTCTATATTGCTGCTGGTACTCGCCCAGCGATTGTTGACACCCTCGTGGAGTTAACTGGATGGAAAGCCATTGATGGTTTCAAAGAGGGAGAACCACCTAAAGAGGAAATTGGCGTAGCTGTTATTGACTGTGGTGGAACATTACGTTGTGGTATTTATCCCAAAAACCGAGTGCCAACGATTAATATTCATGCAACAGGTAAATCTGGTCCATTAGCTCAATATATCGTTGAGGATATCTATGTTTCAGCAGTAAAACCTCAAAATATTTCATTGATAGAAAAAGATAGTGATGTTGCAGATGAAACCTCATCAATAGTTAAAGAATCACAAATAAATAATAATTTGTCTGAATTTAAGGAATATGACAGCAGTAAAAAAATTACAGAACAAAGTGATGGATTATTAGCAAAAATCGGTATAGGCATGGGATCTGGCGTTGCAATTTTTTTCCAAGCTGGTCGTGATACTATTGATACAGTACTTAAAACAATACTTCCTTTTATGGCGTTTGTATCGGCATTAATCGGGATCATTATTGCATCTGGGTTAGGCAACCTTATTGCACATGGATTGGTTCCGTTAGCCAACAACCCTATAGGACTTATTATATTAGCCTTGATCTGTTCTTTCCCATTGCTTTCTCCGTTCCTCGGCCCTGGCGCGGTTATTGCCCAAGTTATTGGTACTTTAGTTGGTGTACAAATTGGGCTTGGCAATATTCCGCCTCATTTAGCATTGCCAGCGTTGTTTGCAATTAATGCACAAGCGGCATGTGATTTTATTCCTGTTGGTTTATCGCTTGCTGAAGCCAAGCAAGATACGGTGAGAGTGGGTGTGCCATCTGTATTGGTTAGTCGTTTTTTAACAGGTGCACCAACAGTATTAATCGCATGGGCGGTTTCATTATTTATATACCAATAAATTGTTTTAAAGGTCAGGGCATCTGCCCCTAATTTAAATCAATGGTAAAAATAAAAAATCCTGTATTAAGAGTAAAGATAAGAAGGTTAATCATGTCAAATGTTATCTATCATTCAAAAATTGATCAAATTGGTGAGTTTGCCCAAGAAGCATTAGCTGACGGTATGTTAATCCTGTTTAAAAACGGTGCGCCTGCTGATTTAGCGGACTACTGTTTTGTTCATAGTCATGATGATTTAAAACTGGAATTACAAGTGGGGCAGATACTTCAATTAGGCAATCATATTTATAACATCACATCGGTTGGCGAAGTTGCTAATGTTAACTTACGTGAATTAGGTCATATCACATTAAGATTTGATGGTAATAGCCAAGCCGAATTACCCGGAACTGTTCACGTAAAAGGGGAAATTCCTGCGCAACTTTTTGTGGGTGATGAAATTAGAATTTTAAATGATTAAGGAATATAAAAATGAAAAAAGTAGCAGTTGTTATCGGTGGTGGTCAAACTTTAGGTGAGTTTTTGTGCAAAGGTATCGCTGATGCAGGATACCAAGTTGTTGTTGCTGATTTGAATATTGACAATGCGAATAAGGTAGCGGAAGCCATTAATCAAAAACATGGTGCTGGCTCAGCTCAAGGGTTTGGGGTTGATGCTACCAACGAAGAAAGTGTAATCCAATTAGCACAAGATGTTGATAGTGCATTTAAACATGTTGATTTAATGGTATATAGTGCAGGTGTTGCAAAAGCTTCACCTATTAGCCATTTTACATTGACCGATTTTCAATTATCGGTGAATGTTAATCTTACAGGCTATTTTTTATGCGCGCGTGAATTTGCTAAATTGATGATCAAATATAATACTCAAGGTCGAATTATTCAAATTAATTCAAAATCAGGCAAAGTTGGTAGCAAACATAATTCAGGATACAGTGCGGCTAAATTTGGTGGAGTTGGGTTAACACAGTCTTTAGCTTTAGATCTTGCTGATCATGGTATCACTGTTAATTCGTTGATGCTGGGTAATTTATTAAAATCACCAATGTTTCAATCATTAATACCACAATACGCTAAAAAACTAGGTATTCCAGATGATCAAGTAGAGCAAGTTTATATTGATAAAGTGCCACTTAAACGCGGTTGTGATTATCAAGATGTGCTAGATGTGCTGCTATTTTATGCAAGTGATAAGGCTTCTTATTGTACTGGGCAATCTATTAATATTACTGGTGGGCAAGTAATGTTTTAGTTAAGATGATATGCGAAAATTAAACCAAACAATTTTCGCATATTTTATACCTAACATATAATGGAGAATAACCATGAATATGAGTAATACTTTAATTGTAATTGCACTTATTGCTTGGTGTCTTCAAATTGTATTTAGCTGGCTACAAATTCGGCGCTTTAATCAAGCCTTTTTAGCGATGAACAAAGGGGCTTATTTAGGTATTGGTCGTAGCAAAACAAAACGATTTAGACCAAGAGTATTAATAGCTATTTCATTAGATGAAAATCAAGTGGTTATTGACTCTGTATTGATGAAAGGTATTACTGTTTTTGCCTCACCAAAGCCCATCATTCAGCTACATGGATTACCTATTGCTGATATTATGCCCGAAAACGTTTTCCCCAATGATATTGCGTGTCAAAGTGCATTGACTGTGGCATTAGCCACAGATAAAAAATAACTAACTTTTATTCTGAAAAATATTCCCTTTCATTATGAAATAATATATTTTAAAGTAATACGATTTATATATGCATGCTAATGATGATGGGATTTTATTATGAAAGTGAAGCAACGACAAACAGCGATTTTAGAATACCTGCAAAGTAACGGGCAAGCTAGTGTAGATGAATTGGTTGAGCATTTTAAAACAACAGGAACAACAATTCGTAAAGATCTCACACAACTTTATGCAAGTGGCTTAGTTTTGCGTACTTATGGTGGTGCAATGTTAAATCGAGAGCTTGGAGATAGAGCTATTGATCACAAAACTTATATTAATACCGCACAAAAAAAAGCCATAGCAGAAGAGGCCGCTAAGCTGATTCATGAGGGGGATTCAATCATTTTTGACGCTGGAAGCACCGTTGCTCAAATGATCCCAACGCTAGCTAAATTTAATAACCTCACGATTATGACCAATAGTTTGCATATGGTTAATGAATTGGTTGCGAACGATAATGATCAAACTATTATTTTAACGGGAGGCACGTTTCGTCGAAAATCAGCCTCTTTTCATAGCAACAATGCATTAGCTATTGCCGCATTTGAATCTTATACCTTTGATATGTTATTTATGGGGGCTGATGGTGTTGATTTAGTTGGTGGCGTCACAACGTTTAATGAAAGTTACCATGGTAGTGTGGCAATGAGTAAGGCTGCTGCAAAGTTAATTTTATTAGTTGATTCATCAAAATTTGGTCGTCGTAGCCCCAATGTTGTGTGTGATTTAAGTGCTGTTCATACAATTATCACCGACGATAATTTAGATAATAGGTACTTTGAAGCGCTAACACAAAAAGGAATTAACCTAATTAAAGTGAAAATAAACGGAAAATAAATCACATTAAATTATAATTTTTACACAATAGATTATTTTTGCCATCAAAATTAGACTAATTTTTCATTAATTATTTAATTGTATAATAGTTAAAATTTTGTCAATCTCTTTTTTATCTAAGCTATTTTTAACAAACTATCGTATTGCCTAATAAGCGCATTATTAGGTACTTTGTTCTATGCACAAAAAAGTTCTATGCACAAAAAAGTGATATTTATTGTGTTTATCGTTATTTTTATCCCGTTTATTGTTGATTTAGTGTAGTACTATCGCATTGATTTCTTAAGTGTGCCTAACAAGTGATCAGTCCATGTTTTATCTTTACAAAACTTAACAAAAAAGTTGGTTAAATAAGGCTTATTTTTGTTTATAATTGATAATATTTAGAAAAATGGAATTAATAACCAATAGGTTATAACAGGTAATGGTGGAATGAATAGTCATACTAATTTGTCTTTTGTACAAAAAATTAATTTTATAAAAAACGTAAAAACAGATTATCAAAGTACATTGTCGGCGTTGTCCAAATGGAATATTAATCGTTATACGTTATCAATATCAGGTGCTTTATTGGGCTTAATGGTATCAACCAATGCTACTGCATTATCAGCAACAACCTCTAATGTGATACAAGGCAGTGCTCCTTATTTAAGCTTGGATAATGGTGTAACGAAAATAATGAGTGAAGAAGGCTTGCTCAGCATTAAATTACCTGATGGTAGCCTGTATATTGCTCCAGGTGAAAATAGCGAATTATATCCTAATGCCAAAGTTGATAATTCAAGCTACACAAATCCTATAGCATTACCTAGCGAAGTAAAAACATTTGCTGATATTCAAACATTTGTACCATTAACAGATAATACACATTACCCAAGTATTGAGCTAAGTAACTTAATCGGCGAGCCACATAATTATTGGGGCGATGCTGATGGAGATGGTAATGCCAGTGCGACAGG
>NZ_LZGV01000102.1:0-984 GCF_001690265.1 Gilliamella sp. HK2 | reverse complement strand
CGACCGCCATTAAACTCTCATCCCCCGATGTGTCAAGTAATATTGTGCGTGGAAAGTAGACAGTGTTGCTTTCGGTTGCTTTGGGTAAATTATCTAACGATAATGGAAATTTTTTCCAATAAGCGAGTTTTTGACTTAATTGCCCAGATTGCCGGCCTAGGTGGGAGACTTCATTAGCGTCTATCCAGTAATGCTTATCCTCAACAATAAAACGAATTGTAAAGCAACCTTTATTATCATAGGTCGGCTCAGAGTAGACACCCGGTAGCGTTATCTGTGGCGCGCCACTACTCACTAGCTCAACTTCAGTGGGGATGTCATTTAAGGTTAGTTCAGGATAAAGGAAGCGGTTAATATCAATCAACCGCGCTTTATCTGTTTGCGTTAAACGGTACCATTGTTTTTGCGGTATGGTGTTTTGCGTTTCACCGTTAATCCCATTAATCCCACCGCCTAACGGCGTATTGAATGAAGACTGTCGTGAAGCGTCAAAATATATCAATGGTATACTAAAGGTATATTCCGGTTTGATTTTAACATAGCAATAGTTACTGCTATCTATAAAATGAATCCCTATGCCACTGTTTAAATAGCTATCTGCCGGAGTCTGGATTAATCGGGCCTCTTTTTCAACTAAAATGATTGTCTTTTCACTTTCCAGTAATCCATCTGCTAATGCTCGTTTCATGGCAAATCATTAATACCTTTGTGCTATTGCGTATAAACTAACTCCTCTTTTGTTGGTTGTCTGTAAGCCACAAAATAATCTTTACCTACAATAAATAATGTATTGTTCATATAAATGGCTTGATTGCCATTTAATAAAAATTTAGCTATAGGTAGTTCATCAATATTTTCAAATGTGACATATTCCAATTCGTTACTGATATCAATGTGATATTTTTTAAAATTTTCTACTTGCTGTTGATATAATGCCTCATTATCAAAAAATTGTTTTGAATTAGTCTTACCAAAGTTTACCGG
>NZ_LZGV01000101.1:0-13096 GCF_001690265.1 Gilliamella sp. HK2 | reverse complement strand
GCATTATCAGCAACAACCTCTAATGTGATACAAGGCAGTGCTCCTTATTTAAGCTTGGATAATGGTGTAACGAAAATAATGAGTGAAGAAGGCTTGCTCAGCATTAAATTACCTGATGGTAGCCTGTATATTGCTCCAGGTGAAAATAGCGAATTATATCCTAATGCCAAAGTTGATAATTCAAGCTACACAAATCCTATAGCATTACCTAGCGAAGTAAAAACATTTGCTGATATTCAAACATTTGTACCATTAACAGATAATACACATTACCCAAGTATTGAGCTAAGTAACTTAATCGGCGAGCCACATAATTATTGGGGCGATGCTGATGGAGATGGTAATGCCAGTGCGACAGGTAAGCTAAAAGTCAAATGGTTAGACGCTGATGATAAAGATATTACTGCCGAAATTAAAGCTAACCCTAATAGATTATTAAACGGCTGTGATGCACCTTACCAACTCACTATGACGGCAACTAATGGTACATTATCAACAGAGTATGGTTTGCCACAAACCAGTACTTTTAATGAGATTAGTCATACTTATTATTTGGGCACTAAGTCAGATATACCGACAAGCTGTTATGCAATGCCTAATAATGCATTGGATGGTGAATTTTATCCTGAAATGGACGGTCCTAATTGGATACAAGGTTTGGGATTTAAAGTTCACCAAGTCGATAGGTCTATTGAGAACTTTCCAACGACTGGGGCAAATGGGTTACACTTCTTTTTAGTGTTAGTGGGCATAACGCCAGAACAAGTTATTGCCGCAAATGGTACAACTATTAGAGCAGCAAGTGGTCATGGTGTAACCTTATCTCTTTCTTTCTCTAAGGTGAATTGGCAGCCTTGGAATATAAAACCCAGGCCGATAGATTTTAAAAAAGGTTTAAAAATAAAGTTAAATGGGCCAACTCGTGATTCAATAGATAAGCGTTTTTCGCCATCGGTGTTTAACATTTATGCTGATAGTAGTCATACCCGTTTACTTTATAGCTTTAAAATAGCGCGTTGGTATATAAATAATCCTCCCTCATCTGTAGATACAAACGGCCAACTAGTCTATGAAGGAGTGACATATGAAGAAGCTACAAGGTTTTGTCAAGAGTTAGGTAGTGGCTATCGTGTCCCTGGTGCGAATGATTTGACAAATTCTAATGACCCATACGTGGGTTGGACCGATGGTATACCAGAGCTTGAATATGGCTTTTATCAACGACGTTTAAGTTTTAAGCGTGGAGCTCGTTGGATAGGAGGATTACTTAATGAATGGGGGCGTTTTGTTAGTGAATACAACCCTAATGATGAATATGAAGATGAAGATGAAGATGAAGATTATTATCGTCGTGGCACATATGATATTACTTGGGCAAGCTCTAGTGGTGTAAGAGATCTTTGGACGAGTAGTCAGACGGAACCTGGGTCTTATTTGGCGGTTGATACAGTTTCAGGAGCATTAGGTATGTATGATAGGTTAGATCCCCTTGCGTTAGCTGCATGCGTATCCCCTTAAGCTTATTGCCACTACTCGTTGTTAAACGGCGAGTAGTGAATTGTGCAAACTAATTGGGTGAAATAGGCAAACAGCAAAAAACGGGCATAACGGATAATTTGATCATGCTAAGTAATTATCGCCTTTTAGTGCATTATGCTTTAAACCCTTTTTATAAAGTAACATGACTAATCAATAGAACTTAATTAGGATATTAGTGCTCTTTGTTTTTATTGATATCTAATTTATTAGCCGCCTAAAGAAAGATAGGCGGCATTGAGTGCATTTAAATTAAAACAGCAACCTTGCGCGAATAGTGCCTGAGACATTTTTTAGTTTATCAAGCAATTCCTCGGCTTTATCGGGATTGACTCTATCAATATCAATCACAACATAACCAATTTTGGCATCGGTTTGTAAATATTGTGCCGAGATATTAAGCCCTTGTTCAGCAAATAAGGTATTAATCGCGGTTAATACGCCTGGTTGATTACGGTGAATATTAATAAAGCGACTTGCTCCTTTAGCTGGAATAGGCAACGATGCTTCGGGAAAGTTAACCGCAGAAAGTGTTGCACCTGTATTAGAGTATTTTGCGAGTTTAGTGGCGACTTCAATGCCAATATTTTCTTGCGCTTCACTGGTTGAACCGCCAATATGAGGGGTGATAATGACATTGTCAAATTGGCACAATGGCGATTCAAATGGATCGTTGTTGCTAGCCGGTTCTGTTGGAAAGACATCAATTGCTGCACCACTAATTTTATCGGTTTGTAGTGCATGAGTTAATGCATCAAGGTCAATGACTTTACCGCGTGAAGCATTAATTAAAATAGCACCTTGTTTCATGGCGTCTATTTCGCTATCGCTTATCATTTTTATCGTTGTTGAATTTTCGGGTACATGCATTGAAACGATATCGCTTATCGCTAACAGCTCTTTCATTGATGACACTTGTTTAGCGTTGCCTAACGGTAATTTGGTTTCAATATCGTAAAAATAAACATTCATTCCTAACGATTCAGCTAGAATACTTAATTGGCTACCAATGTGTCCATAACCAATAATACCTAAATTCTTACCACGAGCCTCGTGTGAACCAGTAGCTATTTTATTCCATTTACCTCGGTGAGCTTTTGCATTGGCTTCGGGCACTCGGCGCAGTAGCAATACCGCTTCAGCTAAGACTAGCTCGGCAACAGATCGTGTATTAGAAAATGGTGCATTAAATACAGGAATCCCTTTCACCGTTGCCGCATCAAGATCAACCTGATTAGTGCCAATACAAAAGCAACCAATGCCAGCAAGTTTGGGGGCGGCATCAATAATATCTTTGGTTAATTGAGTTCTTGAGCGGATCCCAATAAAACGAGCATCTTTTAATGCCTGCTTAAGTTCTTCGGGCGATAATGCACTTTTATGGTACTCAATATTGGTAAAACCTGCCGATTTTAATATTTCTATGGCACTAGGATGAATACCCTCAAGTAATAAAAATTTGTTTTCATCTTTGGTTGACGTTTGAATAGTCATTATTTCCTCTCATTGCTTTCAGAATATAAATTGAGCCTTATAGTGATATAAAAGCAATAAATTTGATTATGATAAGCAAATTTATTTTAGCTCTTTTACTCCCGAACGTGTTCCTATAAGCGCAATATTTGCCCCTTTGTTGGCAAATAACCCAACCGTTACCACGCCAGCAATACTATTTATTCGATTTTCTAATTCTATGGGGTTGGCAATGATAAGGTCATGAACGTCTAAAATAACATTACCATTATCCGTTATGACGCCTTGGCGATAAATTGGTTTACCACCTAGTTTAAATAATTCACGAGCAACATAAGAGCGAGCCATTGGGATCACTTCAATGGGTAACGGGAATTTACCTAATACATCAACAACTTTTGATTCATCGGCAATACAAATAAATTGTTTGGCAATGGCTGAAACCACTTTTTCACGTGTTAAAGCAGCGCCTCCACCTTTAATCATTTGTAACTGGTGATTGATTTCATCAGCACCATCAACATAGATATCCAAACTATCCACTTCATTACAATCAAGCACAGTAATGCCATAGCTCTTTAATTTTTGTGTCGATGCTTCAGAGCTTGATACAGCACCTTTGATCTGATCTTTTATTGTAGCTAATGCATCAATAAAGTGGGATGCTGTCGAACCGGTTCCCACACCAACATAAGAATCAGGTTTAATAAATTTCAATGCTGACCAGCCTACGGCTTTTTTTAATTCGTCTTGTGTCATGGTATCACCTATTTTTGAGGATACTTTTTCTTAAAAAAATAAAATTTTAAAAGCAAAATTATTGAAGATATGGCATAGTACCCAATTGGAAAGTAAAAATCATTAGGATTTTAAGAAAATATATCAATGTTTGATATGTTTAAAACTTATTGCGATGTTAAAGTAGCTTGAATATTCAAGCAGTGATCAAATCATTAGTAAAGAGATTATGAAGCGTCCAGATTATAGAGCATTACAAGCATTAGATGCAGTGATAAAAGAACGAGGATTTGAGCGAGCAGCTGATAAGCTGTGTATTACACAACCCGCAGTATCGCAACGCATTAAGCAGTTAGAAAGCTTTTTTGGTCAACAACTATTAGTGAGAACCATTCCGCCAAAAGCAACCAAACAAGGCGAGCATCTTTTGGGGTTACTACACCAAGTTGAATTATTAGAACAACAATGGCTAGGTGATAATGAACAAAATACTACACCATTGTCATTGTCGATTGCGATTAATGCTGACTCTTTAGCAACATGGCTTTTACCAGCGTTAAAGCCTGTTTTAGATAAAAATATTTTACGTTTCGATATTCAGGTAAAAGATGAAGAGCATACTTTAGAACTGCTACGCTTAGGCACAGTCGTTGGTGCAATTAGTATTCAAGCTAACCCTTTACCAGGATGTTTGTCTGATTTATTAGGTGCATTAGACTATATTTTTGTTGCCTCTCCTGATTTTGCTAAAAAGTACTTTCCAAATGGTGTCACGCGATCGTCTTTACTTAAAGCGCCAGCGGTTGCATTCGACCATTTAGATGATATGCATCAGGCTTTTTTACAAGAAAATTTTAACCTTACCCCAGGTAGTGTGGTGTGTCATATCACCAGTTCATCTGAGGCGTTTGTGCAATTAGCTAAACAAGGCTCTGCGTGCTGTATGCTACCAAAGTTACAGATTGAACAAGAGCTGAAGAATGGTGAATTGGTTAATTTAACAGAAGGGCTATATCAAAGGCGTATGCTATATTGGCATCGTTTTGCACCTGAAAGCAGTGTCATGCAAAATATTTCTGAAACGTTGATTTGTTATGCAAAAAATACATTATCACAACCTTAGCTTCAAATCACAAATAAATAATAGTTAAGTGAGATGATGTTATATTAAAACGCTGCTTACCTAAAACTTCTTTGACAAAATAAACACTTGATTTAAAGAGCTGAAGATATGAGCCAATTAAAAAACGATCGTTATTTGCGTGCATTGCAATGTTTACCTGTTGATTACACCCCTATTTGGATGATGCGTCAAGCTGGACGCTATCTGCCAGAGTATCGTCAGTTAAGAGCAAAAGTGGGCGATTTTATGACTATGTGCCAAACACCTGAATTAGCTTGTGAAGTGACGCTACAGCCATTAAAACGCTTTGATCTTGATGCTGCTATTATTTTTTCTGATATTTTGACCATTCCTGACGCTATGGGGCTGGGTTTGCACTTTGAAGCGGGTGAAGGTCCTAAATTTGCTAAAACAATATCCTGTTTATCTGATATTGAGCAATTGCCGATCCCTGATCCTGAGCAATCGCTTAAGTATGTAATGGATGCGATTCGTTTAACCAAAAAAGAGCTTAATGGTAAGGTTCCATTAATTGGCTTTTCGGGTAGCCCATGGACATTAGCAACTTACATGGTAGAAGGCGGCAGTAGTAAAGCTTTTACTAAAATTAAACGCTTACTTTATAGCAAACCTAAAGTATTACATTTGCTGCTCGAAAAGCTCGCTGAAAGCGTCGCTTTGTATTTAAACGCCCAAATCGAAGCTGGGGCACAATCGATAATGATATTTGATACGTGGGGTGGTGTATTGAGCCATCAGAGCTATCAAACGTTTTCGCTGCATTATATGCAACTTATCTTATCAAAATTAAAACGAGGCATTAAAACTGACGATATCAGCTCATATGTTCCTGTTACGCTTTTTACAAAAGGGGGAGGGCTGTGGTTAGATAGTATTGCCAACACAGGTTGTGATGCGATTGGTGTTGATTGGAGCGTTAATTTGCGCGATATTCACCAAAAAGGAAAAATTGCTATACAAGGTAATTTGGATCCGTCAGTCCTCTATGCTAGCAAATTAATAATCGAGTCTAATGTTGATGCCGTTCTAAAAGAATTTGGTGCTTATAATGGGCATATTTTTAATTTAGGTCACGGTATTCATCAAGATATTCCTGTAGAACATGTGCAGTATTTGATTGATGCTGTGCATCAACGGTCCCAAAAGGTTTTGTCATGATTAAAAATCCAGTCCAATTAAGATTAGCAAAGTTAGCCCCTTGGCAGCAACGTTTGTTTATGATTTGTTTATGTGAACGTATGTACCCGAATTTGGTTTTTTATTGTCAACAACAACATACCGAAGAAGTCGCTAAAAGTTACAAAAAAATACTGGATTTAGTCTGGGAGTCACTATTAGTTGAAGAGGCAAAAATCAATTTTGATTTACAACTTGAAAAATTAGAAGCTATCATTCCAACGGTAACAGATGACAGTCCTTATATGATTTACCCAGCTATCGATGCTTGTCAGGCGCTTGGTGAGGTTTTACACTCTTATTTGAGTGGTGAAATGGCTGATCATACCGCTAAAGTAAGTAGCATATCGGCAACCACCATTGCTGAATTTGAAATGACTAAAACTAATGTTAATCTTTCACCAGATGCGCAACAAACTTTACCTAGTGTGATTGATGAATTTGATTTACAGTGGGAGATATTACGATTATTACGTGATGAAAATAATGAGATGATTGAGTTGATAAAAGGCTTAAAAGATGAAATTCGAGCATCTGGAGCAAGTAATATTGGTGTTTTTTTGTGCGGTTAAGCGGTTTAAAGTGTAATTTTTTTATTTTTTATTAAATTTTTCTTTAATATTAGATGAATATAGACTACATTTAACCGCAATGTAATCTAAACACTGTTTACAGTAGCGAAGCTAAATTTTAGCTTTGTTTATAATGTTAACTTTAACAATAAAATAATATGTAAGGATATATCCATGAATAAAACAGAACTTGTCGACGCTATTGCTAGCAAAGCTGATATTACTAAAGTAGCTGCTAAAACAGCATTGGAAGCTACGTTAGCTGCTATTACTGAATCATTAAAAGCAGGTGAGCCAGTTCAATTAGTTGGTTTCGGTACATTCAAAGTCAACGAGCGTAAAGCACGTACTGGTCGTAACCCGAAAACAGGTAAAGAAATTAAAATTGAAGCAAGCAAAGTGCCTGCATTTGTATCAGGTAAAAGTTTAAAAGAAGCAATCAAATAAGTTTGCTGCCTTTCTGTCGATTTTATTGATGGGAGTTGTTTTAAGGTCATGAGCATATTCTCATGACCTTGTCGCTTTAATTTGTTATTTCATTATTTTTGTATCAATTAAAAAAATAAAATACGCATATCAAAGAACGTCGATTATTTTCATTTTCTGCTTCATCATCATCTCAGCGAATCTACCCTATAAATCTTATTAAATATGAATGTGATCAATTATGTTTAATAGTGATATCAGTCAATTGGGCTTGCAATATATCAGCTAGATCTTGAGGTGCAATTTCAATTTCTAACCCTCTTCTACCGCCTGATATAAACATGGTTTTGTGTTGGTTGGCGCTACTGTCAATGAGTGTAAAAAGTTGTTGTTTTTGACCTAATGGGCTAATTCCACCCACCAAATACCCCGTTACTTTTTGGGCTAAATTAGCATCGGCTAAATCTATTTTTTTACAGTTTAGCCTCTGTGCCACTTTTTTTAAATCTAAATGCTCATTAACAGGTAATACGCACACCGCTAATGTTTTATTATTACCATTTAAATTGACAATCAGCGTTTTAAATATTTGTGATGCGGTGATATTTAAACTGGGATCGAGTTTATCAACCGCTTCTTGCCCATAGTTGGTTTGATTTGGATCGTGCTTATATTGATGGATATTAAATTTGATTTTTAACTTTTTAAGTAAATTAATAGCGGGGGTCATAATTGTTATCCAAATGGTTCTTCATTATAACAAATATAATACACAGCGAATTGATATAGCAAGTGAGTTTCCCCACCAATTTAAATTGGTGGGGATGAGAATGATTAAACGATCAGATTATTAGTTTCTTGCTGATCATCTTTTGTTGGAAAGTTTGAGTTAGCATCATTAGTTGCTAACCAATAAAGACGATAGAAAAAGCTCGTCAGGAAGATATCAAAAAACATAGAACAGAACGTACAGATAATATTAACTACGATATTGTTTTCATCGATTATCATAGACAATAGAGTAATAATCATTAAACATGCGATATTAGTTAATAGCATAAGACAAGAAGGTCGCCATTGTGTTTTTGTCAGTTGACAACTTAACGAAAATAACTCAGGGAAACTTTTTTGTTTAGATTCTGCCAATAATCCCAAAAAGAAGTTAGTAAAAATATAGAAAAGTACAGAGGAAATAATTAGCGTTATAAAAATTAATGAAATAATCAAATATTTGGGAAGTAGTAAATTTAAAATTATAAAGATTAAAAATAAAAATAATCCTATAACAACCAAGTGAAAAATTATTACAAAGTAAAACGCAATAATTTTTAATAGATTTTCTAATGCTCTAGGCAGTAATAATCTGGGGTTAAGTTTATCACTTACATAAAGGTTATAAATTGTTGCAATACTAATTGATTTTATAGTACTAGGGATTGTAAATGCTATAATAATAACTGATACATAGCTAGCGATATCTCCTGATAAATATAACTGTGTATCCATTTCTGGTTTGTAAAGGTAGTAACTTATAACTGAGCACATTAATGCTAGTAATAGACTTACAAACGTAATTGGTATAATACGATTACGAAAAAAATTGCATGTTTGTATAAAAACTAAAGAAAAAGGGATTTGTTTTTGCATTTCTATATAAGTTCCTTATAGGTGGTAACCGATTTAGTTACCACTATTATTTTTAAATGATTCAATTCGAAAATTAAGCTTGCAATAATGAAATATCAGCGACTTTTAAGAATAGGTTTTGTAGCTTTTTCAACAGTGCTAATCGATTAAGTTTAATTTTTTCATCGTCAACCATAACCATGACTGAATCAAAAAATGCGTTTACAGTGTCTTTTAGCGACGATAGTTCAACTAAAGCCTCTTGATAACGACCTTGGTTAAAATAAGGCGCAAGTTTATCGGTTAAAATTGCCAATTTTTTAGCTAATTCTCCTTCGGCTCCCGCTTCTAGTAATGCTGCATTGATTTGTTCTGGAATCGCAATATTTGTTTTTGATAAGATATTTGACACCCGTTTATTCGCTTCCGCTAATGACGAAGCTTCAGGCAACGTTCTAAAGTGAGTCACTGCTTTAACGCGCGCATCAAAATCAGCTGGCTTAGTTGGATTAAGAGCTAGAACTGATTGGATAGTATCAATAGCAAAGCCTTGTTCTTGATACCAAGCTCGAAAACGACCTTGCATAAAATTAACAATATCTTCAACTACATTTTTATTATTTAGCTTATCGCCATATAACGATGTGGCATAATTTGCTAATTCAACAAGATCTAACGGCAATGCCTTCTCAACAATGATGCGTAATATTCCAATAGCCGCTCTGCGCAAGGCAAAAGGATCTTTGTCTCCTTTAGGATGCTGACCAATGCCAAAAATACCCGCTAAGGTATCCATTTTTTCAGCAATAGAAACCGCACAAGCAACCGTAGTACTTGGTAACTCATCACCAGCAAAACGTGGTTTATATTGTTCTTCAATTGCAGTTGCTACTTCAATATTTTCGCCGTCTTTAAGCGCTAAATAGCGCCCCATAATACCTTGTGTTTCAGGAAATTCGAAAACAGTATTGGTTACTAAATCGCATTTAGTTAACTTACCTGCTCGTTTCGCTTGTTCAATATTTGCGCCAATTTTTTCAGCAATAAAGCCGGATAGTAGCTCAATGCGAATTGATTTCTCTTTAACTGTTCCAAGCTGTTGTTGGAATAAGACTGTTTCAAGGCGAGGTAAGCGATCTTCTAAACGCTGTTTTAAATCGGTTTGGTAAAAGAATTCAGCATCAGCAAGGCGTGGGCGAACTACTTTTTCGTTCCCGGAAATGACCACTTGTGGATCTTTGGATTCAATGTTAGCGACAAAAATAAAGTTTGGTAATAATTTGCCTTGTTTATCATAAACAGGGAAGTATTTTTGATCGCCTTTCATGGTGTAAACCAGTGATTCAGCAGGTACTTCTAAAAAACGTTCTTCAAATTTAGCCGTTAATACAACAGGCCATTCAACTAAAGATGAGACTTCTTCAAGCAAGCTGTCTGTTAAGTCGGCTTTACCATTAAGTTTAGCAGCTTCGCTTTCTGCTTGTTGTTTAATAATTGCTTTTCGTTTGTCATAATCAGCAATCACTTTGCCTCGTTGTTCTAAAATGTCGGGATATTGATCGGCATTATCGATAGTGAACTCTTGTTCCCCCATAAAACGATGACCACGAATAATTCGGTTTGATTCAATATCTAAAATTGTACCTGCTACAATCTCATCCCCATAAAGCATTGTGACAGTATGGCAGGGGCGAATAAATTCAACTTGGCGAGCTGCCCAGCGCATTGGTTTAGGAATAGGTAACTTGCTTAGTGCTGTTTTAACCATATCGCATAATAAATTAACCACAAGTTGGCCTTGTTGATGTTGAGTATAAGAAAGCCATTCGCCTTTATCGGTTTGTATTCGCTCGGCTTGGTCAACTGTAATTCCACAACCTCGGGCCCAGCCTTCGGCCGCTTTAGTTGGTTTGCCATTAGTATCAAATGCAGCACTCACTGCAGGACCGCGTTTAACAATTTGGCTATCGGGCTGAGTATCATTCAGATTAATAACTTTTAATGCTAAACGGCGAGGGGATGCATACCACAGTACTTCTCCATGCTCTAAATTCGCATTATCAAGTTGTTGTATAAAATTAGCCGCAAAGCTTTCTGCTAATGTGCGCAGTGATTTTGGTGGTAACTCTTCGGTACCAATTTCCACTAAAAATGTTTTTTGCATAATCTTTTAAATCCTACTTTGATGCGTTTTGCTTAGCGTGTGAATTTTGGCACATAGGAAATCCGAGTGCTTCACGTGATGCGTAATAGGCTTCTGCCACCATTTTAGTTAATGTTCTAATGCGTAAAATATAACGTTGACGTTCAGTAACTGAAATCGCTTTACGTGCGTCAAGTAAATTAAAACAGTGAGCTGCTTTTAATATACGTTCATAAGCAGGTAGTGGCAGAGGTTTTTCTAGCTCAAGTAAATACTTTGCTTCTTTTTCGTGTTGTTCAAAACAATAAAATAAAAACTCAACATTAGCATATTCAAAATTATAAGTGGATTGCTCTACTTCATTTTGATGGAACACATCACCATAAGTGGTTTTTCCAAAAGCGCCATCACTCCAAACTAAATCATAAACGCTATCCACACCTTGGATATACATCGCTAAGCGCTCAAGCCCGTAAGTGATTTCACCTGTAACTGGTTTACATTCAAGACCACCAACTTGTTGAAAGTAAGTAAATTGGGTTACTTCCATACCGTTTAACCAAACTTCCCAACCTAGCCCCCATGCACCAAGCGTTGGGTTTTCCCAGTTATCTTCCACAAAACGGATATCATTAATAGTTGGATCGAGCCCTAGCTCTTTTAATGAACCTAAATAAAGCTCTTGAATATTATCTGGAGATGGTTTTAAGATAACTTGAAATTGGTAATAATGTTGTAACCTATTTGGGTTTTCACCATAGCGACCATCAGTTGGCCTACGTGATGGCTGAACATAAGCTGCATTTATCGGTTCTGGGCCTAATGCACGTAAACAGGTCATAGGGTGAGAAGTCCCCGCACCCACTTCCATATCTAAAGGCTGAATCACTGTACAGCCTTGATTCGCCCAGTAATCTTGTAACGTAAGAATTAACCCCTGAAAGGTTTTGACATTAAACTTTTGCATGATGTTATCTTTATGGTTGAATTGATATTTCGACTATTTAAATAGTGCTATAGTTTATACTTTTTATCAATACTTGTGAAATGCCTAATTTTATTCTATTTGATATTGTTGTGGCCTAATACGTCAAGGCATCCAATTAGATGGCAAACTAACCTCATCAAAATGAAGTAAACAAGGACAACAAGTTGGTAAAAATTTACAGCAGAATTTAAACGTGATAATGCTTCACTGGTGGTTGAGCAAGGGGCACAGTACAAGAATTCAGTAGAGCAATGGAGGTTAGCCAAACAGCAATATGCCGTTGAGCAACAAAACTAAAGTCAGAGTTTGATGGTTATACCTAGATCAAAAAAACACTAGCTCACGAACAAAAAGTGATTCAAGCAATGGAAAAAGATAAAGCGACTTGAACAGGAGACAAAAAGCTAACAAAGGTTCTAGCTTTCTTAATGTCAGGCAAATATAAAATTAGGCGTTGGCCCATCAGTTAAGTGAGTAATGCTTTAAATAAGGGCTGTGTATTATGCGTTGTCTTGAACTGCATCTTATTCGTCGTTTATGCCAGAAAAAATAAGACGACCGAGCAGGTGATGTGTTGAAGCCATCTTCACACAAAATAGAGGCTTAGCATGACATTGAACGATAACTATAAAACTAAACCAGCAAGATATCAAGATTGGTTGATATAAAGTGAGACAATGAAAGAAACTAAATTAACAGCGTGGCAGAATTAATATGGATAAATCGAACTACTGTCTATGATTCTAGGTTAGGTTTAGTCCAATTGCGTAAATCTTTAACAAACAAAACTTCATCACTTAATGAATCAATCCAATTATCCAAACGTTAAGTTGTTGTTGAAATAATTGTATAAGTTCTTGTATAGAAAAATATTGATAAGTGTTATAAAAATTTTATTATAAAGCGCTAATCGATTCTACTATAGCTAGATATCTGTAATTCGGGTGTTTTTCCTACCAGCGTATTATCATTCCAATATTTAACTAACTTTAGCTGTAAATACCCCAAACTTAGTACACAACTCACGTAGAAAATCATGCTGCTTGTTTTAGTGTTTTATACTCAATCGGTGTCATGTTATTTAATGCCTCATGCGGTCTTTCGGTGTTATAAATCGTTAACCATTCTTCAGTTATTCTCCTTGCTTACGCTAAGTTGTTAAAAAGATATAAATCGAGTACTTCAGTACGATAGGTACGATTAAATCGTTCAATATAGCCATTTTGATAAGGGCTACCGGGCTGGATATAATCAATGGTTATACCATGTAATTT
>NZ_LZGV01000100.1:0-2374 GCF_001690265.1 Gilliamella sp. HK2 | reverse complement strand
TACTTGCCATTACTTAATGTTACCTCACGATACGCATTAACCTTGCTATTCCTCAAGGGGGTACATTGTCAGGAAGCTCCGCACCAGACCGTTGCCAATCTCGCACTATCCCTAGGCTACTGTTAGCCATATAACAGGTTGACTCATATTTTATATAACATAGTGCCTATAAAATATGCCAACAATGATAATAACAGCTTGTGCACTTATTTAACTTCACAATAGGTCAATTCTAGCTTAAACTATATGCTGATGGGTTCTTTCGTTTCCTTGGTCAGCTCAATAATTTCTTATTGAATACCTTGGAAATTCCAGAATATCAGATATGATTAATTGAATTGTCCAAAGAATTAGTTCTTTAAATATATGAGATTTGTCTCTCACAGACTAAAAAATTATTCTTTACCGAATATAGGTTACACAATATCCTTTCGGACATGTGTAACGTCCTACTCAGATATTGTGAAGGGTAGCTAATTAAAGTTGTTCACTTTAATAGCCCACCTAACTTTATTGAATAAAATCAATAAGTTAGGCGTCATAAGTGCGCCCTTGTCGCACTTACATAAATATGTGATAATGTATGCACATTCACTTTCATTATTCACACTATCGAAAATGGTAACAGAAAAACCGCAAAAAATTCATTCTATTCACGTATTACGTGGTGTTGCGATTATTATGATTGTTTTTAGTCACTGCTTAGGTGTATTTAAAAATAATCATTTAATTACAAATAGTTATTTATTTTCTTTTTTAAATTTATTTGCATTTAATTTCACTACTTTTTTTGTATTAATTGCCGGTTTTTTATTTCAACACTTGACTTACAAATATGATACTAAAGCATACTATTTATCAAAATTTAAGACAGTAGTATGCCCTTATATTTCGGTATCACTTTTTTGTTTTATCTTTTTTCATTATCAGTACTTATCCAATTTGCCATGGTTCTCATCAATTGAGCCTAGTGTTATGAATGCGATAGTTCACATGATGCTAACTGGCACACAGCTTCTACCTTTATGGTTTATGCCAATGATTATCATGATATATTTAATGGGACCACTTTTCTTTTATTGGTCGAAAAAAAAATTAATTGTTGCAGGTTTGATTGCTATGTTTTGGGTTGTGATGTTTACTAAACCAGATTTTACTAAACCGTTTTTAAATTTACTGCATTACGGTCCTATTTATCTAATTGGTATGATGATAAAACAAAATTATGAAACTATTATCAAATCAGTAAAAGATAATTTGTTTTTGATAATATCCTTTTTTTGTTTATGTTTTTTCATTCCACTTGCTTATCGCTATATGACTCATTTGGTTGTAGAAAAGCTATATTATGATACATTACAAAAGATCGTTTTATTTATATTAGCACTTTATTTTTTAGATGGGCTCAATCACAAAGAGAATAAAGGAAAGATTTATAAATTTTTCTCTTATATGGCAAATATAAGTTTTCCCATCTATTTTATTCATGAAATCATTGTGTTACAGCTTGAGCATTTGTTATATATCTCTCCACTAAGCAATATAATTAAAACGGATAATGGTTGGTTAGCATCATTGGGGGCTGTAACTTTTTTAGTCTCTACTTTAGTTATCAGTATTATGATTGCTAACATAATAAAATTAATTTTCAAAAATAACGCAAAATATCTTATAGGTGGAATTCGCTAAATCACGTTATTTATATTTAGTGCTTTTTAATGCTTTTGGTAAAAAAAGAATAATTACTATAGTGAGAATAATCGTTCTCTTTTTAAATATAGTCAAAATATAAATTAATTTTGAAAAAATTATTGAAAATACGAGGATTTTTATATTTACATCAAATGTGGCGAATAAAAGGGTTTGAACAAATAAAAAACAAACGAGAGAAAAATTGAAATTAATGCTTGCCAAAAAAAATGAAGTCCCTATAATGCGCATCCACTGACACGGCGTCAGCGAAAAGCTGAGGCGAGTTAGTGAAAAATTAAGATCAAAAATTTTGAAAAAAGATCTTGACGAATAAAAAAGGTTAGCGTAGTATACGCAACCCTTGAGACAGCGAGGTAAACTAACGGAAAGTTAGTTGATTTAAAAAGGCTGTTAGCTCTTTAAAAATAAGAAACAGACAATCTGTGTGGGCACTTGCGAGACAAAAGATTAAAGTCTACGGACTAAAAAATTAAGTCTTGATAAGTGACACTGAAGATTCATTTGAATATGTCAGAGACAGTTATTGAGCATCAAACTTTAAATTGAAGAGTTTGATCATGGCTCAGATTGAACGCTGGCGGCAGGCTTAACACATGCAAGTCGAACGGTAACATGAGTGCTTGCACTTGATGACGAGTGGCGGACGGGTGAGTAAAGTATG